>DASTTJ010000091.1:0-10485 GCA_035760205.1 Steroidobacteraceae bacterium
GGCAGGCATCGAGAAACCTGCCTCCTGCCACACCCTCCGCCACTGCTTTGCAACGCACATGCTTGAAGACGGCGCCGACATCCGCACGGTGCAGGAACTGATGGGCCACGCAAGCGTCAAGACGACGCAGATCTACACGCATGTGCTCAACGGCGGCGGTATTGCCGCGCGCAGCCCGCTCGACTCAATTGATCTTCAGAGGCCTAGAGCGGCTTCCAGACGAAACCGTCAGCGCTCCTGAAATAGATGGCGACCGCGCGGCCGTACAGCTCACGCTCATCGATGAGGCCCCAATAGCGCCCGTCGAGACTACTACCACGGTGGTCGCCGATAGCCAGAACCTTCCCTGGCGGAATGACCAGCCGATCGATCGGCGGACCACCGCCATCAGAAAGGTTCAGGGCAACCAGCCGTCCGCCAAACTGTTCGCTCGTGGGCGCGTTGCCCGACTCGAGCGCGACTCCATCGACCACGAGATAGCCGCCGTGCAGCGAAACAACCTGGCCACCGACGGCCACGATGCGCTTGATGAGCAGAATGCCGTCGGCCGGCGAATCGAACACGGCAACTTCGCCGGGCTTCACGCGCGCGCCATCGACGAGATCGACCTTGGTATAGGGGATGCGCCAGCCGTAGGCGGTCTTGTCTACCACCACGCGATCGCCGGCGAACAACGTGTTCTCCATCGATCCGGATGGCACGTAATAGTGATCAGCGAGTGACGACCTGGCGGCAGTGACCAGCACCAGCGCCAGCAGGATGGGGGCAATTTCTTTCCGAAACCAGGCGCGATTGATCTTCATGCGAGCTCCCTTGGCGGCTTCTCATGCGACCCCCGCCGCAACCATTGGTTCGCGGCTAGAACCACATATCCGCTACGCATCGGCCGTCGCGCGGGAGATCATCGAAAGTATCCAGCCCGTCGAAGTGATCAATGGGCAAGTGCGCAACAGGCCCGGGCTCGGTAAGCCGCAGGTTCACTGCGACGCGGCGCCGGCCATCCTCCTCGAGCCTGAGTGAGAGCCAGCTGACCATGCAGCCGCAGGTAGAGCAGAACTGAAAACTCAGCGCTTTGCCGCGGACGTACGCGCGCGTGTTCCCGGTAACCTGAATGCGCCCGCCTTCGTAGTCGTAGATCCACAAAGCGCCATGACGACGACACGCGGTGCAATTACACGCGGTGGCGGATTCCGGCATCCCGTCGAAACGCCAGCGCGCGGCGCCGCAAAGGCATGAGCCCTCGATCATCCGTGATCTACGCGACGCCGCCCGCGGCAACGGTGGCATGCCCAAACCACTGCAGCTCGGCGGCGGTCTTGGCGACGTTGCCGATAATGAGCATGGACGGAGCTTTGATCTTCTGCATGACGGCGTCGCGATGCATGCCTTCAACCGTGGACACGAGCACGCGTTGCTCGGTACGGCTGGCGTTTTCGATGAACGCGACGGGCATGTCGCCCTGCACGCCCGAGCCCAGCAGTTTGTCGCGCAGTGCGGCGAGCCGGCCGACGCTCATGTAGAACGCCAGAGTCTCGCGCCCGGCGGCAAGATCCGAGTAGTTGAACTGGGCCAGCTGCTCGTCGCTGTTGCCGGTCAGGAAGCGCACGGACTGCGAATAGCGCCGGTCGGTGAGCGGCACGCCGGCATAGGCGCCTGCGGCCAGTGCAGCGGTGATGCCGGGAATCACTTCGTACGACACGCCGTTGGCGCGCAGGAAGTCGATTTCTTCGCCGCCGCGGCCGAACACGAACGGATCTCCGCCCTTCAGGCGCACCACATATTCGCCGCGCTGGGCATGCTCGACGAGCAGCTTGTTGATCTCTTCCTGGGTGGCGCCACCGCCGCCGACAAACTTGCCGACATCGAAGCGCGCGGCGTCGCGGCGCGCGAGATCCATGACTTCGGCGGACACGAGCCGGTCATGCACGATGACGTCGGCTTCCTGCAACGCGCGCAGGCCCCGCAGGGTCATCAATCCTGAATTGCCGGGGCCGGCTCCGACGAGCACAACGTGTCCGGCCGGAAGCGAATCGGCGGACTCGAGCGCCTTGCGCGTGAGTGCTTCGGCCTGCGCGGTGCGGTCGGCACGCACGGCGGCCGCCACGGGACCGGTCAGCATCCACGAGAGGAATCGGCGGCGCGCGCCGATGTCGGCGAACTTGGCGCGGATGGCGGTGCGCCAGCGGTCGGCGAACGCGGCGAGCGGACCGAGCGAGCTGTCCAACATCGTCTCCAGGCGCTCGCGGATCAGTCGCGCGAGTACGGGCGACGTGCCGCCCGTGGAGATGGCAACCTGCACAGGCGAGCGATCGATGATGGCCGGCATGATGAAGCTGGACAGTTCGCGATCGTCGACGACGTTGCAGGGAATGCGCGCGGCGGTGGCGGCGGCGGAAGCGGCGGCGTTCACGGATCGATCATCGGTCGCGGCCACGACCAGCCAGGCGCCTTCGATGTCGGCGGTGGTGAACTCGCGCGCGTGATGCAAAAGCGCGCCGCGCGCCAATGCCGCGGTCAACTCATGGCCCAGCTCCGGTGCCACGACGGTAATCGACGCTCCGGCATCGGCTAACAAGGAAAACTTGCGCGCTGCCACTTCCCCACCGCCCACGAGCAGCACGGGTTTGTCCTTGATGTCGAGGAAGAGCGGGAAGTAGCGCACTAGCGGGGCAGTCCGAGTCCGCGCGCGAGACGCGCGCCGTAGGTGATGATGTAAGTGGCGCCGGCGCGCCGCAAGTTGTACCAGCTCTCGAGCAGAGCGGCATCGAAGTCCACGAACTGCTCGCGCGCGAGTAGTACGAGCGAGGTGTATTCGCCGCTGACCTGATACGCGCCGACGGGTAATCCTGTCTGTTCGTGTATCGGGCGAATGAGATCGGCCGAGGGCTGGCCGGGCTTGACCATGAGCAGGTCGGCGCCTTCTTCGGCGCAGCGCCGGCTGGAAGCCAGCGAATCGGTGCGATTGCGCACATCGAGCTGATAGCTCTTGCGGTCGCCGAACTGCGGCGCGGAGTCTGCGGCATCGCGAAACGGGCCGTAGAAATTGCTGGCGAACTTGGTGCTGTAACTCATGATGGGCGCGATATCGTAGCCGGCGCCGTCGAGCGCGGCACGCAGGTGCGCCACGCGTCCATCGTTCATGTCCGAAGGTGCGATGCCATTGGCGCCGGCCTTGATGTAGCTCACGCCGAGAACCGACAACGCGCTGTGCGTGGCAGCGAGATCCTGTTTGCCGCGCGAATCGTGCACGCAGCAGTGGCCGGTCTCGGTAAAGCTGCACAGGCAGGTGTCCACCCAGATGGCGGCGTCATCGCCGGCGCGCTGGCGCATCTGGCCCAGCGCGGTGCTGGCGAAGTCGGCGGCGAAATTGCGGTTGGATTTGTTCGCCGGGACGGGGAACAGGAGAAACTGCCGGACGCCCGCGGCCAGGTCCTTTTCGAACTGCGTCAGTAGTGAGGCGAGTGTGTGGCGTGAGTTGCCAGGCAATCCGGACAAGGGTTCTTCCTTGAGGATTCCGTCGGCGAGGAACAGGGGCTGGATCAGCTGGCTCTGGCCAAATCCGATCTCGGCGACCATGTCCCGCAGCGCCGGCGTCGCGCGCAATCTCTGCAGTCTCTTCATTGCTCCACTTCCTCACGAAACACATCTGCCGACAGGAAGGCGCGGACACGCTCTTCACCGATGGCGGCGCGGATCATACTGAATGTATTGCCAGGTCCGCAGCCATGCCAGGCACCACGAATTTCAGGGTTTGCCTGCAGATAGTCATAAAACTGCGCCCCGCTGCGCCAGTAGAAGTGGGTCCGGCCGGACAGATCGGCCAGGGGAGCGCAGCGTTCGAGGCGATAGGTGGCGATCCGTTCGCTGAATGGCGAGTCATAACCGTTCGAGTGCGAGAACTTGACCCAGCGCTGCACCCGCGGGAACAGCGATTTGAGGGCCACAGCGCCGCCTTCGCCGAGGCTTTCGTCACTCCCATGGACCCAGATTCCGCGGGCGGCCAGGCGCCGCCACGTGTCGATGCCGGCGCTCCAGACGACCTGCCCGAGCCGGGGGGTGTACCCGTCGGGCCAGGCTTCGGATCGGGCCACAAACAGGCCGGTCCGGGCGTCGGCAAACTGGTCGTGGCGCACTGGCAACGCGACCCGGCGGTAGCGGTCGGCGCTGCCTTCGTCGCCGGTCCACACGGCCAGTTCGCTGCGGGCGGGTGGCAACGGGGAATCGTGGCGGCGCAGTTCGGCGCTCTGGATCCACTGCCCGCCCTTCTGACCGCGCGTAAATTCGATTTCGCCGCAATGCACGGGAACGATGGACACGCCGAGTGGATGGTCCTCATCACCCGTGGGCGACAGCCGCGCGCGCTCGGCGATCACGCGTCCGTAGGTGGCTTCGTCGTTGATGGACACCAGCAGCTCGGCGAGATCGGCGCGATCGCGGCGGATTTCGATGGCGAGCGCACCTTGCCCCGGCGCGGTGGGATTGAGCGCCAGCGGCAGCACCATGGCTTCGCAATTCTCGAGCGCCGCCCGCAGGCGTTCGCGAATGCCCGCAAATTCAGGCCGCGTGGTTTCGAGCAGCCGGTCGATGTTGGCCTTGGCCACGACCAGACCTGCGGCGTCGCCATCCATGAACTGCGCGAGGCGCGCCTCGCAATCCCCGCGCGCCAGCACGAACGTGACGCGTGGTGGCTTCGTGGGCAATGCCCACTGCAGAAAACCCGATAGATTGGTGCGGCGTCGCGCGGATGAAGACAACACGCGCAGTTCGTCGCTCGAACGGGATAACCAGCTTCGTTTGACCAGCAGCAGGTCGCGGGCGTCGGCGCGCGGCAGAGTTGCCGCGATATGCGTCAGCGGGTGGCTCGAGAACGGCAGGTCTTTCCAGAGATGCACGGCGATATCGATGGCATTGGCGCGCAGCGCGACGCCTAAGTTTCCGGTGAAGCCGCCCTTGCGCAGGAGTTCGGGCAGCGGCGTGTCGAGCTCGCGATCGCCGGGGGACGTGAGGAAGGAATACGCCATTTCCAGTCGCGGATGGCGCGCAAGCAACGCATCGCCGACGAGGCGCGCCTGCACTTGCGCCAGCACACTGGCACGCGCGCCTATCACGATGGGTTTGTCGAACGTCATATCCTGCATCGGAGAGTTAGCAATCCCTGTGCCACGGGATGAGCGGCGTGGGCCGGCTTGGTGACTCGTGTTCGCGCCCTGGCGGTGCGAGGAGAGATCGCCCGTGCGCGGCTACGGTGCAGCCGCAAGGCCGGGCCTAGCCCTCGAGCCCGTGTATTCCGCACTCGCGTTTGAGCCCCGAGAAACGCAGCTCGTCCGCCGACTCCACTTCGTGCAGCGCCTTGGTGGAATGCCAGTCGCCGATGGACACATATCCCTTGTCCCACAGCGGGTGGTACGGCAGCGAATGCGCCTTGAGATAGAGGTAAACGTCGCGGTCGGACCAGTCGAAGATGGGATGGACCTTGAATCGGCCGTCGCGCACTTCCAGCGGATTGAGCGTGGCGCGGCTTGCGGCCTGGCTGCGGCGAAGGCCGGCGAACCAGGTAGCGGTGCCGAGCGTCGCCAGGCCACGGCGCATGGGTTCGACCTTGCGCAACTCGAGATACTTGTCCAGCCCATCGCGGCCCTGGCTCCAAAGCTTGCCGTACTGCGCTTCGAAGTCGTCGCTGCTCTGCGGGCTCGAGAACGTCTGGATGTTGAGCGAGAGCTGCTGCTCGAGCTGCTTGATGAACTGGTAGGTCTCGGGAAATAGATAGCCCGTGTCGATAACGAGCACCGGGATATTGGGATCCGCCTGAGTGATCAGGTGCAGCGACACCGCGGCCTGCGCACCGAAGCTGGACGAGAGCGCGAACGGGCCGGGAAGATTCTCCAGTGACCAGCGCACGCGCGTGGCGGCATCCACCGATGCGAGCCAGTCGTTGATGCGCGTGCCGGTGTCCGGGTCGCTGGCGAATTCCTTTGCGTTCAGCGTCAGGCGCGGCGAACCGGCCAGCGACACCGGGGTGGCGCTGAACTTGGGGCTTTCGCGCGCGACGGATTCGATCACGCGCGCGTCTCCTGCCTGAGCACGTTCGCACGCCACAGAAAATCGCCGAAGCGCTCGTCGGTGTGCCGCTCGGCGGCGTACCGGCCAATGAGCTCATCGAGCGCGGTGACGATGGACGGCTCGTCGATGTTGTCACGATAGACGACGTTCAACCGTGAGCCGACGGCATCCGCGCCGAGCCGCAGCGTGTAACGGCCCGGGGCGCGGCCGATGAGCGCGATCTCGGCCAGGTACGGACGCGCGCAACCGTTCGGGCAACCCGTGATGCGCAGGGTGAGCGGAAGATTGCCCAGACCATGTTTCGTCAGCAGTTCGTCGACGCGATCGGTAAAGCTCGGTAGATAGCGCTCGGCTTCGGCCATGGCCAGCGAGCAGGTTGGCAGCGACACGCAAGCCAGCGCATCGCGGCGCAGCGGCGTGGTGAACAGCGCCTTGCCCAGACCGTGATCGGCCACCAGGCGGTCGATGTTCATGCACTCGTTGGCGGAAACGTTGGCAATGATGAGGTTCTGGTTGGCGGTGAGCCGGAAGTCGCCCTGGTGGATAGCCGCGATCTTTTCGAGGCCGGTCAGGAAGGGTTTGCCCGGCGTATCCCCGACGCGGCCGGATTCGATCCGAAGCGTGAGATGCCACCGGCCATCGTGACCGCGCAGCCATCCAAAGCGGTCGCCCTGGGTGGTGAAGGTGTAGGCGCGCGCGGGCTCGAGCTCATACCCCAGCCGCTTCGCAAGCTCCGCCTTGAACCAGTCGATGCCGCGATCGGCGATCGTGTACTTGAGTCGAGCGTGTTTGCGATCCGTGCGGTCACCGAAATCGCGCTGGATCATCACGACGGTCTCGGCCACCTTGAGCATCTGCTCGGGTGCCAGGAAGCCGATGAGGTCGGCGAGACGCGGAAAGGTCTGCGGCTCGCCATGCGTGGCGCCGAGTCCACCGCCCACAGTGAGGTTGAAGCCGAGAAGCTTGCCCTCTTCGATCCCCTCTTTGTCGACAATGGCGATGAAGCCGAGGTCCTGCGAGTACACATCCACATCGTTGTGCGGCGGCACCACGATGCCCGTCTTGAACTTGCGCGGTAGATAGAGCTGACCCAGGATCGGTTCTTCTTCGGCCGGCCCCGCGAGCTTCTCGCCGTTGAGCCAGATCTCGTGATACGCGCGGGTCTTGGGCAACAGGTGCTCGGAGACCTTCACGGCCCACTGATGCACTTCTTCGTGCAGCCGGCTCTCCACCGGATTGGCGCTGGCCATCACGTTGCGATTCACGTCGCCGCAGGCGGCGATGGAATCGATGAGCGCCGCCTGCATTCCCTGCATGGTGGCCTGGAGGTCTTTCTTGATCACACCGTGCAGCTGGAAGGCCTGGCGGGTGGTCAGGCGCAAGGTGCCCGAGCCGTACTTGCGGGCGAGCGCGCTCAGTGCCAGCCACTGCTGGGGTGACGCCACGCCCCCGGGCGTGCGCGTGCGGATCATGAAGCTGTACGCGGGCTCGAGCTTCTGGTGCTCGCGCTCGGCACGGATGTCGCGGTCGTCCTGCTGGTAGCTGCCGTGAAACTTGATGAGTTGCGTGTCGGAATCGCGGATCGCGCCGGTCAGCGGATCGTTGAGGCTTTCGACCAGCGTGCCGCGCAGCCCCCGGCTCGCCTTCTTGATGATTTCGACAGGCGAAGGAGGATCAACTTTTGCCGGCGCAACGGGCCGGTCGAGGACTTCAGTAGACATCGCGTAAATACCGTCCGTCAGCGGTGAGGTCAGCCACCCAGGACTGGGCGTCATCGGCATCCATGTTGCCCTGCTCGCGCACCACGTCTAACAACGCCGCGTGCACGTCGGGGGCCATGGCCGAGGCATCACCGCACACATAAAAAGACGCACCGTTGGACAGCCAGTCAAAGAGATCTTTGCCGGCTTGCCGGATGCGGTGCTGCACGTAAATCTTCTCGGCCTGGTCGCGCGAGAACGCCACGTCCACGCGATGCACGGACTTGCGCTTGAGAGCCTGCTGCCACTCGAGCTGGTAGAGGAAGTCGTGATACAGCGAGCGGCCGCCGAAGAACAACCAGTTGCGCCCCGTGGCGCCATTGGCTTCGCGTTCCTGTACGAATCCGCGGAACGGCGCGATGCCGGTACCCGGCCCCACCATGATCATGTCGCGCGAGCTGTCGGCCGGCACGCGGAAACGTTCATTTCTCTCGATCCACACCTGGACTTTGCTGTCGACCGGCGTGTTGACCACGAAATGCGAGGCCGCGCCGGCGAGTAGTTTGCGGTCGGAGTCGCTGCCCACGACGGCCACCGTGAGATGCGCTTCATCGCCTACGGCCGCGGGGCTGGAGGCGATGGAGTACACACGACCCGTGACCGGGCGCAGCGCCGAGACCAGCGCGGCGGGCGTCCATTCGGCCGGATAACTACCCAGCACATCCGACACCTGGCAGCTCGCGGTGAGTTTGGCCATGGCCGGCGCGTTGGCGAGCAGCTCGGAGATATCCACTTTCGCCTGGGCGGCCACCTGGATCAGCAGCGGGCGCGCGATGCGCGTCAGCTCGCGCTCGTCACGCAGCCACTCGAGCAGCGTGTGCGTTTTGCCTTCGTGAGTCACCGTGGCCGCGGGATCGAGTTTGGTCGCCTTCAACACCGCGTCGATGGCGGGTTCGGGATTTCGATGCACGATGCCGAGCGCATCGCCGGCCTTGTAGAGAGTGCCTAAGCCCGGGAACGCGAGCTCCACATGGCGTACTTCGCGCAGCGCGGCCCGGCCCACGATGCGCTGGTTGGCCAGCACTTCGGCGGTGGCGGGGTTCGCGCGCGTGAGCTCTGGCGTGGCGGCGACGGGCGCTGCAGTTTGAGCGACGCCGGTTGCGACGCTGCCCACCGGCGAATGTTTTTCCTTGAACTCTCGCGCACGCGCGAGCGCATCGTCAGCCCAGCTTTGTGCCAGCCTCTCGAAGTCCACGTCGCAGTCGACGCGGGGCAGCAGGCGCTTGGCGCCCAGCTTCGCGAGGCGCTCGTCGATCACCCGGCCGGCTTCGCAGAACTTGGGATAACTCGTGTCGCCGAGCGACAGCACCGAGTATTGCAGCTCGGGCAATTGCGGCGCGCGCTTGGTGCCCAGGAATTCGTAGAGTCCGCGCGCCTCATCCGGCGGATCGCCATCGCCGTGTGTGCTGATCACGACGTACAGCAGTTTTTCCTTGGCGATCTCGCGGGGCTGGTAGTCGCCCGCCTTGATCATGCGTGCCTGCATTCCGAGCGCCTGAACCGCGGCCAGCAGCTTCTCGGAAATCTTGCGGCCGTTGCCGGTGTGCGAAGCGGAGATGATGGTGAGCGTGGGCAGCGGGGCAGCCGCAGCAGCAGCCGGAGCGAACGCAGCGGATGCGGGCGCGGCGGCGGACGCAATCTGCGCGCGCGCCTGGCCGCCCAGCAGATTGGCCTGGAACCCGGGAATGCTGGAGGGCGCCGCGGCGGCGGCGCCGGCGAAGTAACCCGACAGCCACATCAGCTGCTCGCGGTTCAACTCGGTGGCGAGCTGCTGCAGTTGATCCCGGCGATCCTCGGGGATCGGAAAATTTCCTTGAAGTATCACAGCGCCACTCATAGTCCGGGGTCCGCCTGGTGCAGGAAGCCTTTGTTCTCGAGATATTTAAGGATCTGATCCACGGAAGTGCCGATGTCCTGCTTCGATGTGTCGACGGTGAGTTGAGGCGCGATCGGCGGCTCGTAAGGCGAATCGATGCCGGTGAATTCGCGGATCTCGCCAGCGCGTGCCTTCACGTACAGCCCCTTCGGGTCGCGACGCTCGCACTCTTCGAGCGAGGTGGATAGATAGATCTCGATGAACTGCGCTTCGCCGATACGCTCGCGGATCTTGTTGCGATCGGCGCGGAACGGTGAAATGAACGCGGTGATCACGATGAGCCCGGCGTCGACGAACAATGCCGATACCTCACCGATGCGGCGGATGTTTTCAGCACGCCCGCCTTCCGAGAAATCCAGGTCCTTGTTGAGGCCGTGGCGCACATTGTCGCCATCCAGCAGATAGCTGTGATGGCCACGCTGCACCAGTGCCTGCTCGAGCGCATTGGCAATCGTCGACTTACCCGAGCCGGACAATCCGGTGAACCAGACCACGGCGGGCCTCTGGCTCTTCTGGTTGGCGCGGATGGCGGCGGTGACCCGCGTCGGCTGCCAGACGACGTCGGTGCTGGCACGCTGGCCCGCAGTACCCGGCGCGATGACCATGCCAGCGCCCACGGTGCCGAAGTGCAGCAGGTCGATGATGATGAACGAGCCGGTCGCGCGACTCAGCTTGTAGTCGTCGACCGCGACGGGTTCTTCCAGCGCGACGCGCACCCGCGCCAGACCGTTGAGATCCAGCGCTTCGGCAGTGCGGGTAGTCAGGTCATTCACGTCGATGCGGTGCTGT
>DASTTJ010000092.1:0-5356 GCA_035760205.1 Steroidobacteraceae bacterium
GCGGCTCGAGCGCAAGGAACAATCCCTGATTCTGCTCAACCGGCGGGGGTTCGCGCGGTCGGTGATCTGCCGTCAATGCGCGGCGGTGCTCGACTGCCCGAACTGCAGCATCTCGCTAACGATCCATCGGGCCAGCCTGTCTCGCCGGAGCGGCGTCGCCGCGAAGGCGGACGAAGGTGGCTTTCGTGGCCGGTGTCACTACTGCAACTTCAGCAAGGTGGTGCCGAACGCGTGCGAGAAATGTGCGGCGCCCTATCTGGAGCGCATCGGCTTCGGCACCGAGCGCGTCGAAGCCGAAGTGCGGAAGCTGTTTCCCCAGGCGCGCGTCGCCCGGGTCGACCGCGATACCGTGCGGCGCAAGGGCAGTCTCGTCGAAGTCCTCGCCCGGGTGGCCAGTCGCGAGGTGGACATTCTCATCGGCACGCAGATGATTGCCAAGGGCCACGACTTCCCGGACGTCACCCTCGTCGGCGTGATCTCAGCCGACGTCGGCCTGGGCCTGGCTGATTTCCGATCCGCGGAGCGCACGTTTCAACTGCTCACGCAGGTGGCGGGCCGCGCCGGCCGCGGCGAGCGGCCCGGCGAAGCGATCATCCAGTCGCTGATTCCCAACCACTACAGCATCAAGTTCGCCTGCGCGCAGGACTATCCGGCGTTCTACGAGAAGGAAGTCGAGTTCCGGCGCGCGATGCGCTATCCCCCCCTGGTGGCGATGGTGAATATCGTCGTCAGGGGCCGCACTTTTACCGAGGCCATGGACGGCGCGCACGATCTTGCCGACGCCGCCCGCGGCGCGAAGGGCTTTGCGATCCTCGGCCCGGCCCCCGCGCCGTTGACCAAGCTGCGCGGCGAACACCGCGCGCAGTTTTTCCTGAAGGGAACCAGTCGACAGGCGATGCGCGAGGCGCTACAGCTCGCCGTTTCGCGCCAGCCAAAGCTCGCCAAGCGCATCTCGATCGACATCGATCCGCTCTCGATGCTCTGAGGGCTGCGGCTCTGGCTCCCACGGGCTGATCGGCGCGGGCGTGAAACACACGATCCAAATCAGCAGCGCGACGCCGGCGAAGACCAGCCGGCCCGTGCCGAGGGCAATGTCGTCGTTTAACGTTGGCGGGTGGTGCGCCCCGACCGCGCGAATCATCACCAGCATCAAGATCGTCCACACGATCCAGCTGAGCGAGAAGAACGCCAGGCCGACGGCTACCGCGATCATCACGTAGGTCAGGAGCACTGAGCGCCTGCCGAACACCGCGAAGGCGATGTGCCCGCCATCGAGCTGCGCAATCGGGAACAGGTTCAACGCGGTAGCCAGAAGGCCAAACCACGCGGCAAAGGCCATGGGATGCATGTTCAAGGCGTAACCGTCGGCGATCGGTCCCCAGATCGTCCACTGCGCAAACTGAAAGAGCAGCGGCTCGCCAAGGGTCAGGCCGAAGATCATATCGGATGGCACCCGATCGACGCGCGACAGCGCCACCCCGATGAAGAGCGCCGGGACGGCGACCACAAAGCCGGCGAGCGGACCGGCAATGCCGACGTCAAAGAGGGCAATGCGATCGGGAATCCGCGATTTGATCCGAATGAACGCCCCGAGCGTGCCGGTCAAGGTCAGCGGATCGATTGGCGGCAGCGGCAGGAAATACGGGCGCGTCGCCACGATGTCGTATCGAAGGCACGCAACGTAGTGCCCCATCTCATGGCAGCCGAGAATGGCAAGGATGGTCAGGCTGTACCATAGCCCGCGAAGATAGAACTGGAGCGAAGGGGCCGATAAGGCGTCGATGTTTCCACTCTTCAGGAGCTCGGCGAGTTTCGCGAACTCGATCGTGAAGCCCAGATAGTGCGTCGCTCCCACAATCGTCGTCGTCATCACCGTCAGCACAAACAGGCCGACCTGGACGCGCAAGCGACCTTTTGGCGGCACTAACGCCGGCGGGACGAACGCTTCGTAATGATCGTTTGGGTCGACCGGAGGCAGATCGGGAAGAACAGGCGAGGGACCCTGGGTCCCCGACGGCGGGTACACGGCTTACCCGAGCTTATCCGATGTTCTGAAGTTCCTTGCCGGGCTTGAAGCGGATGGTGCGGCCGGGCGGGATGCGGACTTCTTTGCCGGTTCGCGGGTTCCGGCCAATACCGCGCTTGCGGGGCTTGACCTGAAACACGCCAAAGCCTCGCAGCTCAATGCGTTCCCCGCGCTGCATCGAGAGACGCATCGCTTCGAACACCGCGTCGACAGCCAGCTCGGCCTTGACCTTGGTCACGTCTGCGACGCGCGAGACTTCGTTCACGATATCGACCTTGATCATTGCTGAGGGTCTGCCTTTTTCGGTCTAAGTAGCTTAAACCAAGGCACTTACGGTGTCAAACGCATAAGTGCTTTATATGGATGTATTTATCGGCAATGATGGGCAGGGCCAACAGCCGCCGTGGGCCGGAAGCCCTTTCAGGTCTGCTATATAGGCCGCAGACCTGTCCGCCGAAGCGCGAAGCGCGAAGGTGGAAGGCGCAGAAAAAGTGGAGAGATTTGGGCGGTGGGTAGTAAGCGGACACGCCAAGTCGTGCTGGTCGGACGCCCTAATGTGGGTAAGTCCACGCTGTTCAATCGTTTGAGCAGCACGAGGCGGTCGATCGTCACGGCCATCCCCGGCACCACCCGTGACGTTATTACTCATCCCGTGGAATGGGGTCGGGTCCATTTTCAACTCACCGACACCGGCGGGCTGTTCGGCGCCAGCCAGGATCCGCTGCACGAGCTCGTGAAAGCGCAGGGGTCGAAGGCGCTCAAGACCGCCGACCTCATCGTGTTCGTGGTCGACGGGCGCGAAGGATTGATCCCGGGCGACCAGGACATTGCCAAGGCCACGCGTGATGCGGGTGTGCCGGTGATCCTGGCGATCAACAAGTGCGACGATCGCCGTGCCCGCGATGCCGCTCTCGAATTCTCGCGCCTCGGCTTCGATCGCATCGTCGAGATCAGCGCCGAACACGGCCAGGGTGTCGCTGACTTGCTCGAGCTGATCGTCGAGCACTTGGAACCGAACAGAACTCAACTTGTGGAACCCCTGGAACCTCTGGAACCAGTGGAACCTTTGGAGTCGGAGCCGGCGAAGGAAGAAGTATCCATTGCGATTGTCGGACGTCCCAACGCGGGAAAGTCGTCGCTGGTGAACCGGTTGCTTCGCGAAGATCGCATGATCGTCTCCGAAGTGCCCGGGACAACGAGGGATTCGGTGGACTCGTTACTGCAATGGCACAAGCGGACGTACCGGATTGTCGACACGGCGGGGATTCGGCGTCCCGGACAGGTCGCGAAGTCGCAGGTGGAATCGGTCAGCGTGCTGCTGGCGAAGCGCGCGATCGAGCGCGCCGACGTGGTGGTGCTCGTGCTCGATGCCACGGTTGGTCCCACCGATCAGGATGGGGCCATTGCCGGCGCCGCAAAGGACGCCGGCCGCGGCATCATCATCGCGGCGAACAAGTGGGACCTGATGAAGGATCAAGGCCCCGACGCGTCGAAGGTGTTCGACGAGAACGTCCGTTACCACCTGAAGTTTCTCGACTACGCGCCCATCCTGCATATCTCGGCGGCCACCGGCGAGCGCACGCCGAAGCTGCTCGAGGTGGTCGATCGCGTGGCCACGGCGGGCCGCGCGCGCGTGTCGACCGGCGAGCTCAACCGGTTCATCGAGAAGATCACCACGCAATCGCCCCCGGTCACCGGCGGGAGTCGCAACGTGCGCGTGATGTACGCGTCGCAGGCGAGCGTGGCGCCCCCCACGTTCGTGCTGTTTACGAACACGGTGGCGAAGTTGCATTTTTCGTACGAGCGGTTTCTCGAAAACCGGTTGCGTGAGACCTACGGATTTTTCGGCAACCCGATTCGCATCCAGGTCCGCGGCCGCAAGAATGTGCGAAAAGACCGGCGCACGGGCACCGAGCGCGCGCCGGACCGGCGGAAGCCGGTAAAGAAGGGGCCGGGGTCAAAGCCCTCGAGAACGGATCGTGTCCGGAAGAAGAGTAGTAAGACGGGGCGGCGCCGCTGAAAGGGCGCGTAATGGTGGGGTTAGCGCAGTGCGACGGCGGCGTTGCGCGCAATCAGGCCAAAGCCCATGGCTGACGCGTCCTTCTGCACCGCCGCAATGGCCGCGAGACCGGCGGTCCGGTTGCGCAACTTCTCCAGTTCGCCAAGCGCGAGACGGGCGTCGAGTTGCAACTCCGTTAATCCCATGTTCGTCGTCTCGGCAACGGTCTTCTTCAACACCTCGATCGACGTCGAAATGTCCGCAGCATCGTTCAACACACCCTTCGAACGTGCCGTCGTGGTCGCCAGCTCGGCACGCACAAATTGATCCTGCGTTGTCCGCGCGTTGGCCGCGGCAACGTCGAGGGCGTCCTGCGCAGCACGGGTCCTGCCCTGAGCGGCGAGGGCGCGGGCGAGTACGACATGGACCGCAGCGATGCTCTCAGGCTCCTTGGATTGCCGGTACGTCGCGACGGTCTGTCGCGCGAGCGTCTCGCCTTCGGCATATCGGTTCTCTGCGATGGCAACTTTCGCGAGGTCGAGTTTGCTATCAGCCACGCCCATCTTCACGGACGCCTCGTGAATGGCGAGCGCTTCCTGGTATCGCTTCTTCGCGTCGACGAGGTTGCCCTGGGCGAGGAGCACCTGACCAAAGCCGGTAGCGGTACTTGCGATGAGCGATTGTTCCTGGATCGCTTGCGCGATGGTCAGCGCTTCTTCATACCGGGTCACCGACTGGGCGAGATGGCCCTGATGATGCAATGCGCGGCCCAGGTGTCTGAGCGCGTACGCCACTTCGCGCTTTTCACCAATTCCACGGGCGAGGACGACGGCCTCCTCGCACAGCTTTCTCGCCGTCGCGACATCGCCCTGCCGGACGAGCGCTATGGACAGATTGCCGAGATTGCGCGCGATGGTCGTGGTGTCACCAATCTCGCGCGCGATCGCCAGCGCCTCTTCATACAGCGTGCGCGCGCGCGAGAGATCGCCCCGGGGCATGAGCAGGTTGGCAATGTTACCCAGCGCGTTGGCAACCTGCGCTTTCATGCCAATCTCGCGGGCGATCGCGAGCGACTCCTCATAGCGCGCCATCGATCCTTCAAAGTCCCCGAGCTGGCGCAGCACTATCGCGATGTTGTTCAGGGTGATGGAGGCCGCATCCTTGCGGCCGACTTCGCGAAACTTGACCAGCGCTTCCTCGAACATCTGTTTTGCTTCGGTCAGGCGTCCCAGCCGCATCAAGGTATTGGCCTGGTTGGCCTTGGCGGTCGCCATGCGCGCTTCGTTGCCGATCGCCCGAAAAATCTCGAATGCTTCTTCGTGCAACTTCAT
>DASTTJ010000093.1:0-3378 GCA_035760205.1 Steroidobacteraceae bacterium
GGCGCGCGGCGAAGCCGAACTCGAAAGCGCGCGCCAGAGACTCGGCGCCGCTGGCGAGGACAATCCCCAGATTCGCCAGGCGCGTTCCGCGCTCGACCAGGCGCGCCTCGACCTCGAGAACACCACCGTGACTGCGCCGGCCGACGGCATGATCACCAACCTCAGGCTGTCGGTGGGTCAGTACGTCAACCTCGGCCAGCCGGTGATGAGCTTCATCGAAGGCAACAGCGTGTGGCTCACCGCCTATCTACGCGAGAATCAGCTCGGCAAGGTGGCTCCCGGCAATGCGGTGCGCGTGGCCTTCGACCTGTTGCCGGGCCGCGTGTTCGACGGCAAGGTCGACAGCGTCGGCTGGGGTGTCACGCGCGGCGGCGAAGTGCCCGCGGGCAATCTGCCAGACGTGCAGTCCGCCAAGGGCTGGCTGCGCGATCCCCAGCGATTCCCGGTACGCATTGCGCTCGAAGCGGAAGCCAGCAGCGCGCTCGGCAACCTGCCGCTGCGCAACGGCGCACAGGCCAATGTGCTGATCCTGACCAACCCGAACAACTGGTTGCTGAATCCGCTCGGACGCCTGTGGCTGCGCATCGTCTCCTGGATGAGCTACTTTTATTAAGGAATGGGCTAATGATGGACGTCCGGTCTCACGCGGTGATGCGTTTCGCCTTCGGTGTGACCTTCGCGTTCGTGGTGGCGGAGCTTGCGGAGTGGACGCCTACGTTTCTGCCACCAGTGCTCGTCGCGGTGCTGCTCACGAACATTCCCATTCGGCCCCCGCCGAAAGTCGCCATGGGGTTCATCATCCTGGTCGCCGCGTCCTCGTTGCTTGCCGTGCTGCTGTGCGCCGCGTTGCGGGGCGCCCCGGTCATTCTGTTCGCGATCACTGTGCTCGTGGTATTCCGCGCGCTGTATGCCCTCGCCCGCGGCGCTCCCATGCTGGGGCCGCTGATGCTCATGATCTGCATCACCGCCATCCCCGTCGTCGCTCTGCAATCGACCTACATCGCCGGCCAGTTTGCTTATGCGCTGGCGCGCGCCGCGCTCGTGGCTGTGCTCATCGTCTGGCTGGTCTATCTATTCTGGCCGAAGTTTGCTCCGCCCAAAGCCGCGCCCAAGGCTGCGGCACTGCCACCTGCATTTGCCATGCGCAGCGCGCTGCTGGGCACGGCCATCATGGCTCCGCTGATGCTGGCGTACCTCACGTTCGGCTTTGCCGAAGCCCTGCCCGTCCTGATAGCCACCGTCATGATTGTCGCCAGCCTGGACCTGAACCGCGGCCGAAAGCAGGCGCTGGGCCTCGTCATAGCCAACATCGCTGGCGGCATCGCGAGCCTCGCCCTGATCCTGATGTTGGTGCTCAACCCCTCGCTCGCGACGTTTACGCTGGTGATGCTGGCGGGCTCACTCATTGCCGGCTGGCGCATCACGCGCGGCGACCCGATGGCCGCGCTCGTGGTGGTGGCATTCAATGCCTGCCTGATCGTATTCAGCTCGAGCATCGGCGCCGATTCGGGAACATTTTCGATCTGGTTGACGCGTCTCACGCATTTCCTCATCGCCGGCGCCTTTGCGGTCGGAATGATGGCGCTGCTGTGGCCGCGTGACGCTCAACAAACAACGACACTGGAGATCAACAAATGAACGCGACAACTCAAACACCTGCTGCCGCAGTGGCGCCGCCCACCGGCCGGCTTTGGGCGGGCGTGGCGGTATTCGCCGCGGGCTGGATCATCGGGCTAGGGCTGGTGCCGTTCGTCACGCGCTCGGACCTCACCCCGTCGATCAAGGCCACGCTCACCACGTTGCTGGTGGTGGTCATCCCAAAGCTGTTTCTGGTGGGCGCCATCGCCATCCTGGGAAAACCCGGCTTCGCCTATCTGAAGTCCGTGGTGTTCGGTTTCTTCAAGAAAGCTGCACCGCCCGCCGAAGTGGGCCCGTGGCGCTATCGGGTCGGCCTCGTGATGTTCCTGTCGCCCTTCTTCCTGGGCTTGGTGATCACCTATTTCGGCCCGGTACTCCCGGGTGGCGCCGAGAAGACTGCAGGCTACGAGAAGATCAGCGATGTGTTGCAGATCGCCAGTTTGTTCGTCCTGGGCGGGGACTTCTGGGACAAGTTGCGGGCACTGTTCGTGCGCAACGCCAAAGCCGTTTTCCCGCCGAAGGCCGCGACCGCCGGCTGAATGAAACTGGCAACTCGCGCACGGGGATCGCGCGCCCACGGGGGCGCCGGCCTCGTGTCTGCGTTGATGATCTTCCTGGGGTTGCCAATGGCTGCGCGCGGCGATACCACCCGCGAGTTCTGGCCGGAGCTCGATCTGTGGGTCAAGCTTTCCAAACCGGCTCGCCTCCTGTTCACCGCCGCCGGCACGCGCAATCGCGAGGATGGCGACAAGACCGACGCGACCGTCGCTGCGTACTTCGACTATGGAACCAGCGAGCGCGTGTCCTTGCGCGCCGGCTACGTCTACGTGCGTGGCCTCGCCACAGAGCCCGGCGAAACCGACAGCATCGAGCGCCGCCTGGTCTTCGACTTCAACTACCGCTGGCGTCTGTCGGAGCGCGCGGTGCTCGTGGATCGAACCCGCCTGGATCTGCGCGACAAGGCGGACGAGGACTCCTGGCGCTTGCGCAATCGCCTGCGCCTGGAATACGAAACAAAGCTGCGCGATGTCGCGGTCAATCCGTACGCCAGTCTCGAGGCCTACTACGACAGCCGCCACGATTCGGTGAGCCGTTATCGCTTTGAGGCCGGCACGGTGATTCCGAGCGGGCGGCATTTAGAGTGGGATATCTACGTGGGACGTCAGCGCGATTCACAATCCACAAACCGATACGCCAATGGAATCGGGCTGACGCTCAGTTTCATTTACTGAGGCGCGGGCCTTGCGTCCGCATCAAGCAGCCAGGTGCCATCCTTGTGCGCGCAGACATTCTGGGTCGATGAGCCCTTGAGCGACTTGGCGTAGTTGTCGACGCGCAGCCGGCGGCAGTCGCGGCCGTCGGTGCTGGTGAACACACCCAGTAGTTTGATGGTGCCACCGCTACCGGTCGCGGTGTTTACCCAAGTCTTGGTGGTGCCGGCGTTCCTGCTGGCGCTCACATCGTCGACGGCCGCCCATAAGAGCTCGAAGTCCTGCGCGGTGAATTTCGCGCTTGGTGCATCACGCAGGTAGCCGAGATTCGACTGTGCGAGCGCCAGCGAGGCGGCTCCAGCGCTCACCGCGATAGCTGCAAGGCCTGCAATCTTCATGTTGCTCCACTCCCTCACTACTTAGGCGCGTACCAGATGGGCGACGTGTAAGCACGTTCCTGCGTGGTCATCTGCACGCCAGCCGGCGGCTCGACACCAAAGCGCTTTGCGTCGTATGCCGTCCAGCGCGG
>DASTTJ010000094.1:0-6878 GCA_035760205.1 Steroidobacteraceae bacterium
GGTCGCTGTCTTTGCGCGGATTTTTAAGGCACTGGATCGCTGTCTCGCGCCAAGGGTGCGATTCGATCCATTGAACCAGATGAATCCGGGCGACCATTAATGGCTCGGCGCGGCCTTCGGCATCAACGAGTTGGATGCTGGTGCGGATTTCCTGCGGGTTGAGCAGCACCACGAAATCCTGCATGGCGCCCCAGTCCCAGCCCACCGTCACCGTGAGGTTCTGCCAGGTGCCTACCCACTCGGTGATGCCAGTGATGCTCGGTGCACCAATCTCCGCGCCGCGAAGCACGGCGATGCTGGAGTCTTCCTCGGACAGAAGATGGCGCAGGCGGATGGTGGGTAGCTCCGCCGTGGGCACTTGCACGTATCCACCGCGCTTCCGGTTTTCAGGAGGCACGATGGCGGCTCGTTGTTCGGGAGAAATGGCGCAGTAGCCTGGTCGACGTCATAGCGTGAGTCTTGCGTTGGCTTCGCGCGGAGCTGCGGGGGAATTCCTGCGCAGGTCCGCGCGCAGAACCGGCGCCGGCTGCAGGTCGCCTTCGAGCGGGTCCTGCAGAAGATCGGCCAGCACTTTTTCGATGCGGTTGAACATCGGCGCTGGAAAGAGGTCGGTCGAAAACATCAGCGCGACCGCATCGCTCAGGAAGCGGATACGAAACAGAGCCGAGCCCTGCTGGCCGAGCACGACTCGATCGTGCGGTTCCTTCCGGGGTTTGCGCCCGCGATTCGAGCGCGAAAGCAGTTTCCGCATCACGTCGGGCCCCTGGGGACGCGGCGTGCAATTGCCGAGGACACGTGCCGCGCGGATGGTGTCGGCACGCCGGGTCGGATCATCGAGTGCTTCGACGAGTTTGAGTCCCCAGTTTTCGCGAATTTCGGTGGGATCCCGGAAAGCATCCACGACCACCGCAGGCAGCCTTGCCAGTTGCAGCAGGCGTGAGATCTGCGAGGCGGATACGCACAGCAGGCGCGCCATCTCGCCCTGCGAGCCGAACTGCCTACTTTGCAGCCAGCGTTTGTAACTGAGACCGCGTTCGTAAGGACTGATGTCCTGGCGCTGGCGGTTCTCGATGTCCATCGCCACCAAGCCCTCGCGGTCGGAGAACTCACGCAGCTGCACCAGCAATGGTTTGTTCAGCTGCCGCGCGGCGAAGAGCCGCCGGGCGCCATAAGCCAGCTCGATGTCGTACTGGGGGTCGTTCTCGATGCGCCGGCCGAGCACCGGCACGATCTGGCCGCAAGAGGCGAAGCTTTCGATTTCCGCCCTGCAGGTCTCCACGGTGATCTCGCTCTGAAACCGGTCGTGCAGCTTCCAGACTCTGCATCTGAAGGGATCGGCCGAGACGATCGGCTGTCCGAGGGAATCGTTTTGTGTTGCAGACATCACGGAAGTGGCCGCGGCGGCATGCATAGAGTGTCTCATACGATGCACCTTTGTGAGGAGCTAGCTGGCGTTGAGGCATTGACCTCGATGAACAGCGCGACGTGCAGACTTCCGTCGATGATCGCAGGAGGCGCAAGGCGGTGTACCGGGACGCCGGCTCTCAGCAGCAATCGTTCTATCCCGACCGAAGTGACGAGGACCAGCTGCTCAATGGCACGGCCCCGAGCGAAGTCGAGAATCAGACCCAGAAAATCCAGGGTCGGCTGCGAGAGCGTGAGAATTCGCCCTTCGCGCGTCTGGCGCACGCTCGTGGCAAAGCGACTGAGTTCCCACACTCCCGCGTCGCGCGGAGTCTGCTCGTCGCCGAGCAGTTGCGGAAACAACTCCGGCAACATGTATGCTGAGGTTGTGGCCAATAGCCGCGCACAGGCGGTGATGCGGCCTTCATTGTTGTGCAGCAGTACGTATTTGGCCTCAGGCGTGTCGTACTGGTCTTTCTCCAAACCATGAAGCATTGGCAGCGACCACCCCAGCCGCTTGACGAAGACGTCATAGCGAAAGTCGTGCATCTGGCTCATGACGCAGGAGCTCAGCTCCCGGCTGTTTCCTATCACGACGGTGGGCATATGCAACTCCCTCTTGCGCTGTCCGTGTCGCCATTGGACGGCCGCTGCGTCGCGCGTCGTAACTGGCAGTAGTGACAGTCAGACGGACCCCACGTGGAGTACCTGGAAAATCACGCGATTCGCCGGTGAATGAGCGAGTACCACTGCAAGAAATGACAGAGTGCTCCAACGCCAGACCTGCAGGTTCTGACAAGTTGTGGGGCGGGGGGCTTACGAAAGGGGCTGCCAGAATTCGCAGGTTCGTGCCGGGACGGGCCACCGTATGTTCCTCGCGCGTGTGATCGAGTGATCACCCCACTCATTGCGAGGGCACATCATCATGAGCTTCATCACTGTCCATCCATCCCGCTGCCGAGTCTGGAATCTTCACCCGAGGCTCGACGAAACGCTCACGGAAGAGTCGTGCAGAAAGGAGATCGAGAGTTTTGAGAACCACGGGCAACTCATTCCCGTGCTCGGCCGTCGGCTGCGCAACGATCCGGGCTTCGACGTGGAGCTCATCTACGGTGCGCGCCGCCTGTTTGTCGCGCGTTGCCTCAACTTCCCACTGAAAGTTGACCTGCGCGAGATCTCTGATCGAGACGGCATCATTGCGATGGACGCGGAGAACCGCCTGCGCAGGGACATCAGTCCTTACGAGCGCTCCCTGAGCTACTCGCGCTGGCTGCGCGAAGGGCATTTCCGCTCGTCGAGAGAGATTGCCAATGCGCTCCAGATCTCCAATGCGCAGGTGTCCCGCCTGCTGAAGCTCGTGCGACTGCCTCAGACTCTCATCGAGGCTTTCGTCCAGCCCTGCGACATCTGCGAGGCCTGGGGCGAAAGGCTTGTGATGCTCCTGGCCGATGCGCAGGCCGAGCGCCAGATGCTTGCGGTCGCGCGCGACATCGCTTCCGCGAACCCGCGCCCCGCGGCGTCGGAGGTGTTCGCGAAACTCTGTGCGGCCGCGAACGCGAACCGCACGTCGCGCGCAGTGTCGCGAGTCGTTTCGGGTGATGCGGGCGATACGCTGTTCAGCGTGACTCAACAGCGGCGGTCGGTCGTGTTCAC
The DNA here is from genome assembly GCA_035760205.1 of Steroidobacteraceae bacterium. Classification (GTDB taxonomy): domain Bacteria; phylum Pseudomonadota; class Gammaproteobacteria; order Steroidobacterales; family Steroidobacteraceae; genus CADEED01. The sequence goes on from DASTTJ010000094.1 coordinate 3,058, forward strand.
CGTACCGCTGGAGCGGCTCTCGCACGATTTGCTGGCGCGCATCTCGCAGACTATCGCAGGCGTCGTCGACCATTCCATTCCGACGAAGAACGGAACGCGCCGTGTGCGGCCATCGGCGGCCTGAGGGAATGAGTTCATGGACACTCCCGCAAATCAGAGCATCCAGATCGAAGCTCCCGACGGCACGCTGCTTAGCGCCAGCACGTACGGTGCTGCGCCGTATGGCTGTGTGCTGGTGCATGGACTCGGAGACGGCGCCTACATCTGGAGCTCGCTGCTCGCCCGCGGTCATTTCGGTTCCGCGCTGCTGCCGAATCTGCGCGGTCACGGCGATTCCGCCTGGGATCCTCTGCGCCGCTACACGAGAACGCAGTACGCCGCAGATCTATGCTTCATGCTCGAAAGAGTCCCGGTGCGGAACATCGTGCTCATCGGCCATTCACTCGGCGCGGACATCGCGATTCGTGTGACTGCGCAGATGCCCCACTTGGTGCGCGCGCTCATCCTCGTCGACGGCGGTGCGTACATGCAGGCCTCCGCCTCCGAGTACATCGTTTCGCAATTTCTCGCCCAGCCGCGCAGCTACCGCGCGCGTGACGACTACGCCAGCCTTCTGGAATGCCGCCTTCCCCTCGCAGAACGCGACGCTCTGCGAGCTCTGGCAGGCCTTGCGCTGCGCCGGGTTTCGGAGAACGAGTGGGTGCTGAAGGTCGACCCGGCCGTCGGCAGTCATCTGGATGCACCTGACGATGCCACGCTCGCGCCAATGCTCGCGAGCGTGCGGTGCCCGATTCTCGTCGCGCGCGGCGCGTTCTCCGCGATGTTCAACCGCACCAGCATCGAGAAAATCGTTCCGCTGCTTCACGACGGGCAACTGAAGACCATTGCCCGTTCCGGCCACTCAGTGATGCTCGACAACCCGGCCGCGCTCGCTGCGGAAATGAGCAGCTTCGCTCCAGTGCCGGCGACATTTCATCGCGGAAACGACTAACTGTCTGATCGAACAAGAGCGGAGAAACGCTGCCGTGGATGGCGAGCTGACCCGCGTGGGCGATTCTGCCGGCGCTTCGTTTCCAGGTTGCGAGGTTGCATGCGCTGCGGGCCGCCGCGTAGCGTGTGCATCGAGGACTGCGCTTTCTGTTTCAGACCACGGAGATACGAAGATCATGCGCACGGCCGTTTTTTTTCTTGTCATTCTCCTCGGCATTCCGCCGTTCGCGCACGCTGAACAGGGCGCTGTCGAGCCGGCCGCCGAATCTCTGGAGCGCTACGTAGGGCAGTATCAGATCGCGCCGAATCGCCTGATCACGATCAGCCGCGACGGCGCGCGTCTCTTTGCGCAGAACAGCGGTGCTCCGAAAGTCGAGCTCCTGCCGCGCAATCGAGCCGAGTTCGCCTATGCGAACATCAATGTGCGGCTGAAATTCCAGGGCGATGCGGGCGGTAAGGCGCGTGAGCTCGTGTTGAGCAGCGGCGGCGTAGAGCGTCTTGCAAAGCGCCTGAGCACGGCAGAAGCCAGCCGCATCGAGATGCTCTCGCAGACTGAAGTGGCGGTTGACCCGAAGGTGCTCGACGAATACGTCGGCTATTTCGAGGTGAAAGAACCTACTTACCTGCTGTTCCGCCTGACGCGCGAAGACGACGATCTCTTTGCGCAGATCATCGGCCAGCCGAAGGTGCAGATCTTTGCCAGGAGCACGCGTGAGTTCTTCTATCGCATCGTGCCTGGCCACATCGTATTCGCAGCGCCCGAGGGGGTGCGTTCGCCCGGATTCATTCTCAGCCTGAGTGGCGTCGACTATGCGGCCACGCGGCTGGACAACCGGCAGGGTGAGCAGAAGGCGGCCGAGCTGCGTACCGCGGCTGCGGCACCGCCGCCGCCGCGCCAGGCTGCGGCAGTAGCCACCGAACAGCTCGCCAGGCACGTGGGTACTTACCAGCTGCAAGGACTGGACATGATGGTCACGATCTCGCTCGACGGCGCGCAACTGTATTCACAGACCACGCTCAACGGCAAGTCGATGCCCAGGCAGGCGCTCCTCGCCGAGACGGATGCGAAGTTCTACATGAAGGACGCACCGCTGCGATTCACGTTCGAGCCCGGCTCGAGGGCGTCCGCCAAGCTCCTCATCGACTCTGGCGGCCAGCAATCCGTGGCCGTTCGCAGTGAGTGACCCAGTGACGAAGTACGCAGTGCTCGTATGGGCGGGAATCTCGGCGCGCCCGGTGCGGACGATCCTGACGATGCTTTCGGTCGCCGTCGCCTTTCTCCTCCTCGGCCTGGTGCAGGGAATCGGCTCTGCGTTCGGCGCGGTTCAGGTGCACCTCCGTGCGGACCGGCTGCTGACCAGCAATGTATCGCTGCTGCCGCTGCCCATCAGCTATCTCGACCGGCTCGATCAGATTGCCGGCGTGCGCAAGGTCGCCTATGCATCGCTTTTTTTCGCTACCTATCAGGAGCCGCGTAATGCCGTGATCCCGATGGCGGTGGATGTCGATCGCCTGTTCGCGATCTATCCTGAATGGATCGCCTCCGAGCAAGCGCTGCGCGCCATGCGCACGACGCGCACGGGGGCGCTCGTGGGCAGCGGGCTTGCGAAGGAATACGGTTGGAAGGTGGGCGACCGCATCCCGCTCATGTCGCAGACGTTGAGGAGCGATGGCACCGGCAACTGGGCCTTCGACATCGTGGGATTGTTCGAAACCCGCGGCGGCAATGGGCCGCGCGGATTTTTCGTGAACTTCGCCTATTTCGACGAGGCGCGCTTGCAGGACCAGGGCACGGTCGTGCAGTTCCTGAGTTCGATCGAAGATCCGCGCGATGCTGCCGTGGTGGCAGATTCGATCGACCGCTTCTTCGACAATTCGCCGGTGCCGACCAAGACCCAGTCGGAGAAGGACAGCGTCACCTCCACGCTCACCCGCATCGGCAACGTTGATTTCTTCGTCCGCATCGTGTTGATGGCAGTGTTCTTCGCGCTGCTGCTGCTCACTGCGAATACGATGTCGCAGTCCGTGCGCGAACGACTGCCCCAGCTCGCTTCCCTGAAGACACTGGGATTCACCGACCGCCTGTTGGTGGGAATACTCTTCGCCGAGTCGGCGGTGATCTTCGGATTCGGTTCGACGGTCGGCCTCGCCGCCGCGCACGTCGTGATGTCCTTCATCGAGATTCCCCTGCTGGTTCCGCGGCTTTCCACGCCCGTGCTCATCGTGGCGGCGATCGCCTGCGTTCTCATGGTCACCTGCAGCACCATCGTGCCCGCATGGCGCACGCGGCAACTCAGCATCGTCGAAGCCCTGCGCCGGACCTGAGGAAAGCGAAATGCTGCGAGAGATACTGGCCGTCGTGATCATGAACCTGCGGAGCATTCCGCAGCGAATGACAGCCTCAACGGTCGCAGTGGTCGGAGTGGCTGCAGCGGTCGCCGTGCTCGTGACGGTGCTCGGGATGGCCCAGGGCTTCCGGCAAATGGTCGCCAGCACAGGGCACGAGGATCGCGCGATCGTGCTCGCGACAGCGGCATTCTCCGAATCGGGCAGCCTGTTACCGCGGGATACGGTGACCGCGCTGTCGGACATCCCCGGCGTACGGCTTGGCCAGGATGGCAAGCCGATGGTGTCACCGGAGGCGGTGCTCGTGGCGAGCCTGAAGAGAGCCTCGGATCGGAAGCTCACGCAGGTCACGCTGCGCGGGATCTCTTTCGGCGCGCTGGACGTGCGGCCAGAGATCCGCATTGTCGAAGGCCGCATGTTCCGGCCTGCAGTGCACGAGATCATTGTGGGAGACCTGGCGCGAACGGAGTTCGGTCTCGCGTTGG
>DASTTJ010000095.1:0-12645 GCA_035760205.1 Steroidobacteraceae bacterium
CGCACGGCCCACCTCACTACCCGTGCCCGCGGTGGTCGGCACCGCCACCACCGGCGCGATGCCCGCCGGGTCGGCGCGTGTCCACCAGTCGCCCACGTCTTCGAAATCCCACAGCGGCCGTTTCTGGCCCGACATGAACGCGATGACCTTGCCCGCATCGAGCCCCGAGCCACCGCCGAACGCGACGACACCATCGTGGCCGCCCGCGCGATACACCTTGAGCCCCGCTTCGACATTGGCCGCCACGGGGTTGCCGCGCACGTCGGCAAACAACCCGGCGCCGGGCACCGAGGCGACCGCGCTCCTGATCATCTGCGAATCGCGCAAACCGTTGTCGGTGACGACCAGCGGCTTGCGAATGCCGAGTTCGGCACAGGCCGCGGGTAGTTCGGCGATGCGCTTGGGTCCCGCCCAGACGCGCGTCGGATAATTCCAGTTGCCTTTCATGGGAACGGTCATGATGTCTTGAGTCTCAGGTGAAAAGATTTCGGCCGCGTGAGGTGTTCGTACCCGACCACCGACAGCGTACAGCCGCGACCCGAATCCTTCACGCCCACCCAGGCGAGCGCGGGATCGAGATAATCGCATCGGTTCATGAACCAGGTGCCGGTGTTCACCCGCTCGCCCAGCGCTAGAGCTGCATCGGCGTCTTCGGTCCAGATTGCAGCGGTAAGGCCAAAGTCGCTGTCGTTCATGAGGTCCACCGCTTCGTCGTCGGAGCTCACCTTCATGATGCCGGCCACGGGCCCGAAGATTTCCTCGCGCATCACCGTCATGTGGTGATCCACGTCCAGCAGCACCTGCGGCGCCAGATACGGCGTGCCGGCCCGGCTCTTCTCGAACGATGCCTCGGGAATCGCGCCGGTGGCTCCCGCCGCGATCGACGACTGGATTTGCGCGCGCACGCCCTCGGCCGCCGCGGTGCGCACCAGTGGCCCAAGCGTAGTAGCCGAGTCGGTCGGATCGCCCAGCGTGTACTTGCGCGTGAGTTCGACGAACCCTTCCGTGAACTTGGGATAAAGCGCGTGATGCACGTACACACGCTGCAATCCACAACACGATTGGCCCGAGTTGAAATACGCACCGTCGACGATGTTCTCGATGGCGTGATCCAGGTTCGCATCGTGCCGCACGTACACCGGATCGCAGCCGCCGAGCTCGAGTCCGACGCCAATGAAACGCTGCGCCGCCGCGCGCTGCACCGCGCTGCCGCCGGCGACGGAACCCGTGAACGCGACGAAGTCCACGCGCGGATCGCGAATGATGTGATCAGTGTCCTCATGCGAAGCATGCAGTACCTGGAACGCGCCCGCAGGCAGTCCCGCGGCGGTCAGGCACTCGGCGAAACGTTCCGCGGCGAGTGGCGTCTGCGCGGAGTGTTTCAACACCACGACGTTGCCGGCCATGAGCGCCGGGATCACGCTGTTCACCGCGATGAGGAACGGATAGTTCCAGGCCGCCACGGTGAAGATCACGCCCAGCGGCTCGCGCCGCACGAAGCGCGTGAAGTGGTCCCGGGCGTCGGCTTGCACGTCGGCGAGCGCCTGGGGCGCAATGGCGATCATATGGCGCGCGCGTTCGAGCGTGCCGCGCACTTCGTTAGGCGCGTACCGCGCCGGCCGGCCCATCTGCCAGGTCAGTTCCTCCGCGATCTGCGGGCCTCGCTTCTCGAACTCGGTGCAGAATCGGGTGAGGATGGCGGCGCGCGTGGCGAGCGGCGTGGTGCGCCACTCGGCAAACGTGTGCCGCGCGGTGCGCAATGTCTCGTTGATCTGCGCCGAGGTCGCAAGCGGACGTTCGACATAGACGCGCCCATCGACGGGGCTGATCGTTTTCTGAACGGCGTTGTTGCTCATCAGATTATCTCGAAGTAACGCGCGAGCTCCCAGTCGGTGACCGCGCGCCGGAACTCGCGATCTTCCCACTCGCGGCTGGCGGCGAAGTGCTCGACGAATGCATCGCCAAACAACGCGCGTCCCGCCTTGGACTTGGCCAGCCACTCGGAGGCTTCGGTAAGCGTACGAGGCAGCGAGCGGGTTTTCGGCAATTTCTTGTCGTAGGCGTTGCCTTCGACCATGGGATCGGGCTCGAGCTTGTTCTCGATACCGTACAACCCGGAGCCGATGGCCACGGCCAGCGCCAGATAAGGATTGATGTCGGCGGCTGCGATGCGGTATTCCACGCGCTGACTTGTGGCGCCGCCCGGAATCACGCGCAACGCGGTAGTTCGATTCTCCACGCCCCACGTCGCCGACGTGGGCGCCCAGAACCCGGGGATGAGCCGCGAGTAGCTGTTCACCGTGCAGGCCACCATGGCTAACAACTCCGGCATGAGCTTCTGCTGGCCGCCGACGAACCAGCGCATCTCGTCGGACATGTTGTGCGGTTTGGAAGTGTCGTGGAATGCGGCCTTGCCATCCGACTTGCGGGTGAGCGAAGTGTGAATATGGCCGCTCTGCCCCGGCCAGTCTTTCGACCACTTGGCCATGAACGTCGCCATCATGCCGTTACGCTGCGCGAGGATCTTTGTGTAGGTCTTGAACAGCGCACCGCGATCGGCGGCTTCGAGCGCCTCACAATATTGAATGGCGGCTTCGAGAACGCCCGGACCGGTTTCGGTGTGCAGGCCTTCGAGCGGAATGCGCAGCCCCGAGCACATGCCCATGAGCTGGTGGTAGAACTCCGAATGTACGCTCGAGCGGAGCACGGAGTAGCCGAAGAAGCCCGGCGTCATGGTGGTGAGGTCGCGAAACCCCTTGGCGCGCACCGACTCCGGCGATTCCTTGAACATGAAGAATTCGAATTCGGTGGCGGCGTTCACCTGGTAGCCGAGATCGGAAGCCTTGGCGAGCACGCGGCGCAGCGTGGCACGCGGACATACCGCTTCGGCCTTCTCGGCGAACTCGCCGAGGAACAGGACCATGTCGCCTTCGAACGGAACATTGCGGCAAGTGTCGGGCAGTACGCGGACGGGTGCGTCCGGATAGGCGGTGTGCCACCCGGTGTACTGCACGTTGTCGTAGAGCTGGTCGTTCGAGTCCCAGCCCAACACCACGTCGCAGAAGCCAAAACCCTTGTCGAGCGCCGAGAAGAACTTGTCGCGGCCCATGTACTTGCCGCGCATGATGCCGTCGTTGTCGAAGACACCCACCTTGACGTGCTCGAGCTTGCGTTCCTCGACGATCTTGCGGGCATCGGCCGCGTTACGAACGTTTTCTGGCTGCATGGCGCACTCTTCTTAATAGGTGTCCCCGTGAGTATGGGGACATTCCTTGATTCCTAGCAAATGGGGGTGGTGCCTGTGTGAACGGTCGAGCGACGATCGCCCATGCAGACAATGAGTATTTCTCAGGGCTAACGCCCACGCCGGAAACCGCCGGCCTTCGGCCGTCGTCCATGATGTGTGAGGAAAAGAGCTGAGAGTGCGTAGGAAGCGGAGAGCGGCTTGAGTGCCATGGATTGTGGATACCCGGCCCGCTCGCTCATTGCCTGCATGGACGCTCGTCGCTCGATCGTGCACCTACGCGCCGCAGCTCCGTTCGTTAGGAATAAGGAGTGTGAGCCCCAAAGGTGTGAAAAGACCCTTACACCGTGCGCCTCCTCTCTTATCCACCGCAACGGTGAAACGGGACGCGGTTCGATGACGGTACGCGCCCCAGCGAGCGCACACGCGCAGGAGATGATCGAGCGGGCCGGGTCATGCGGACTGACAACGTACGAAGCCGCCTCTCCGCCCCCACTCGCACTCTCAGCTGCCGTTCTCGTCAACTATTTCAATATGTCTTCGCGCTGAGGCGGCGGCCCCAAATCTCGCGCTAACCCACTAGATCGAAGCGCCCGGCTGTAGCGAGCATCATCTCCTGCGCGGGGGCGCTCGCTGGGGCGCGCCCACCTCCACCAAACCTCCAGTCCCATCTCACTTGATAGCTAAACGCAAGTCCTCGATCTCTTCCTTCGCCTGCTCCAACGTTTCCTCGACCGCCATGAGGTCGAGGCGCAGCCGCGAAAACGACGCGATCTTCTCCACCGTCATCGACAGATCCTGCATGCGTCCCGTGTGCCCGACGACGAGATAGCTGGTGGCAAGAATGTCGGTCAGGTCCGGCTCGTCGCCGACCACTTCCCGATTCAGGTTCTCGTACTGTCCGACGGCTTCGATGACATCGTCGTTCACTTTCCAGCCGGTGAGGATGCCCTTGGCGAACGGCGTGTGCCACTTGCGCAGGATGGCGCCGTACTTCGTGCGGTCACGGAGCACGAACGGGTAATGCGCGGCGCGCGTCAGAATGAACAGCTTGCCGACGCCGTGCATGAGGCCGCCCAGGAACGCCAGGTCGCGATTGACGCTGGTGAACTTGCGCGCGATCACGTACGACACCGCCGCGGTCCACGCGCTGCGCTCCCACAACGCTTCCAGGTGCGGCCGAATGTCCTTGACCGAATGCGCCTGCGACACCTGCCGCAACGCATAGGCCAGCGAGGCGCTGCGCAGCAGCGTGAAGCCGACACGCGTCACCGCCGTCTTGAGATCCGTGACCATGCGGCGAGTGGGATTGAGCGCCGCGGAGTTGCCCATCTGCAGCACGCGGCCGACGAGGATGGGCTCGTAGTTGATGACCGGCACGATCTGCGGAATGCTGACATCGGGATCGCTGAGCAGCTGTTGCAGCCGCGTGACGATCTGCGGCACTCCAGGCAACGAGACCGACGCGTCCGCACGCGTACTGGCCAGGTCCTTCTCGAGCGCCGCCGCATCGTGCGCGACTATGTTTTCGATCGTGGTGGTTCCAAGTGCAATCGTTGGCATATCCATTACCCGCCTAACACGGCCTTCAGGGCTTCAATTTCCGTGGCCGATTCGTCTATCACGCTCTGGCAATCTGCATATCGGACCTGGAGGCGCTTCAGCGCCCACACCAGGGGTTCAGTAGGGTCGAGCAGTCCGCCATTGGCGATGTGCTGCTGCAACTGCGTCGACAGCGCTACCACGTCGGTGAGTGTCACGGGCCCGCGCGCTTCGCGATTGAGATCCTCGTGATTGCCTACGGCATCGATGATTTCTTCGGCCACCTGCCAGTTCTCCAGCAGCGCCTTGGCCACGTTGGTGTGCCAGTCGCGCACAATCGACTGATAGGTGAGCTGATCGGCAAACAGCGCCGGATGCGCGCTGGCGCGTGTCAGGATGTAGATGCGCCCAACACTGTGCATCAAGCCCGCGAGCAAGGCCGTGTCACCGTTGAGCGAAGTGAAGCGCCTCGCGACGACATGCGAGATCGCCGCGACGTGCACGCTGTGCTTCCACAATGCGTCGAGCATCGGCTCGAGATGTTTGAACTGCGCGGCGGCCTTGAGCTGCTCGATCGCGAAGCTCAGCGCCGCCGAACGCACGATGTTGAAGCCGACTCGTGCCACGGCCGTGCGCAGATCGGCGATCTTTCGTCCCGAGGTATTCAGGGCCGCGGAGTTCGCCATGTTGAGCAACTTGCCCGCGAGCACCGGCTCGGAGCCGAGCACTTTCACCACGGTCTCGTTGGTGACGTTCTCGTTGGCCAGCGCCTTCTGCATCTTGAGGACGATGTCCGGCACGGAAGGCAGGTCGACGCGGCCCTGCGACAGCTCCTGCGCAAGCAGCTTGACGAAGCCGAACACCACCGTGTTCGGCAGCGCTCGCGATTCGATCGTGCTGCTGGCTTCCGTCTGGCTCATACGTTGAGCGCCTGGCGTAGTGCGTCGATCTCGTCGCGGGACTCCGCCAACGCTGCGATGCAGGTGTCGGCGTCGAGACCTAAGCGGCGCGCGGCGGGCATGCCGGGGAACGATATCTGCTGCGGTTGCGGGTCCGGACCCAGGGAGATCAACGCGGCGCTGACGATGAGCACATCGGTGAGATCGATGGCGCCGGCATGTTCGCGCTTCACGTCCCCGCAGCGGCCGATCGCCTCGACGATCTCGGTGTCCATGTCCCAGTTGCGAAGGATCGCCTGCGCCACGCGCAGGTGGTATTCGGAGATGACGCGGCCGAACGCCTCGTCATCCTGGAGCAGCGCCGGGTACCGTGCCGCCCGCGTCAGCAGATAGAGCTTGCCGATGCACTGAAGCAGGCCGGCGAGCAGCGCCGTGTCGGGATTGAGCGAAGTGAATCGCCGGGCGATCACCCGGCTTACCGCCGCGAGATGCGCTGCTTCGTGCCACAACCCGGTGAGGCGCGATTCGATGCCCTTGTACGTCTCGGCGCGCCGAAGCTGCGACATCGCAAAAGCAATGGTGACGCTGCAGGCCATGTTGAGCCCGATGCGCGTCATCGCGGCGCGCAGATTATTGAGACGCTGGCCACCGGGGTTGAGCGTCGCCGAATTGGCGAGCTGCATCAGACGTGCCGCGAGCGCCGGCTCCGCGCTGACGATCTTCACCGCGTCTTCGATAGCCACTTCGTCGCACGTCAGCGCCTTGCGCACGCGCATGGCGACATCGGGGAAACTGGGCAGATCGATTTTCTCGCCCGCGAGCTCGAGTACCAGCGAATCGACCAAAGCGCGCGCGTCACCGTCCAGGGGCGCCGGACGATCGCCGATCCGCGGCTTCGGAATGCTTTTTCTCAACTCAAGGGTCATGCGTCCTCTCTCAGACCTGATTCACTTATCGGTCTGCGATGCGGACTATTGAGCCGTTCTGGCGGGATTCCGGAACTGGATTGGCCCACGGGTCGGCCATATGTCAAACGCATGGTTTCAGACGGCCAACTATTGCCGCTAGAAGCTGTTTGTTAGTCACCGAGCGCGCTGCTCAGAGAATCGATTTCCTGCCCGGACTCCACCAGAACCCTCTCGCATGCCGCCGCATCGAGCCCGAGGCGGCGTGCGGGATGCGACTCCAGCAATTGCGGTGGCGGCGCCTCAGGCGGCCGTGGCAGTGCCGCGAGGTTCCGGCCGACCCAGAGCACGTCAAGCAGATCAACCTCCCCTTCGCGCTCACGGTCGCAGGATTCGAAACCCTGGACGGCGTCGATCACGGGCGGTGCCATCTCCCAGTTCACGAGAATCGCCTGGGCGATGCGCGCATGCCAGGTCTGCACCAGCGCCGGGTACACCGTGGCGTCGTTGAGCAGGTCCGGGAAACGTGCCGCGCGTGTCAGTAGATAGAGTTTGCCGACCGTATGCAGCAGGCCGGCGAGCAGTGCCAGCTCGCCGTTGACCTTCGTCAGCCGCTTCGCCACCACGAAGCTTACCGAGGCCACCTGTGTACTCGTGCGCCACAGTTCATTGAAGGGTTTCTCGAGCCCCCGGTAGGCATCGGCGCGCCGCAGTTGCGACATGGCGAAAGCAATGGTCGCGCTGCGCGCCATGTTGAAGCCGATGCGCGTGATCGCGGCGCGCAGATCCGTCAGCCGGCGGCCGCTCGGATTGAGCGCGGCCGAGTTGCCAAGCTGCAGCAGCCGCACCACCAGCGACGGTTCGGCGCTCACCACCCTCACCACCTGGTCGATGGACGCGTCTTCGTCCGCGAGCGCGCGGCGCACCCGCAGCGCCACCTCGGGAAAACTTGGCAGATCGATGTGATCGCCGGCAATCTCCACTTCGAGCATGGCCGTGAAATCGCGCAGCCGCTTCTCCGGCCGGATGACGCTTCCCGAATTTGCCTGAGTGAGGATTTGCATGGTGACTGGCGGGCCGTTCAGAACAGCTCGACTTCGCCTCCAATCGGTTTGCTGTCGAGCTCGTTCAGATACGTGCGTTCGCGCTCCGCCAGCGATTGATCCTTCGCAGCCGAGAAGCGCTTGACCCGGATCTTGCCGGTGTCGGGAAAGTACACGACCTTGCGCGGATAGATGTCGCCCAGGTCTTCGCCGACGACATTGAAGCCTTCGTCGCGCACGTACTGGCGCACGAACTCGATGTTGCGCGCGCCGATGTCGGTGCTCATGGCGGCGAGCACTCGCCCGCCGCCGACCAGTTTCAATTCGAGGGTCTCGCGGCGGCCGCCCAGCTTGAGGATATCGTTGATCAATCGCTCCATGGCCACGTTGCCGTACCGCGTGGCCGCGCTCGCGGCCGCGCCCCAGGCACTGGTGCCCTGCGAGGCGTCGAGCGGCAGCATGAAGTGATTCATGCCGCCGACACCGATGCGCGTGTCGCGGATGCAGGCGGAAACGCAGGAGCCGAGCACTGTCGCCACGAGCTCCTTTGCGGTGGTGACGTAGTACTCGCCGGGCAGCAGCCGCGCGGCGAAACACTGGTGTTCGTTGTCCCAGTACCGGCTCACGTGCTCGAACTGCGGCAGCGTCTTGGGCGGATTCCTGTCGTCGGCCGCGTTGCGCGCGCGACGCGCGTGATCCGGGAGCTTGGAGTGTGGTGACACGGGTGAGTCCATCAGAAGAGCTCAACGCTGCCGCGGAGACTGTCGTGAGTGGAATCGTGTTCGTTCACATCGGGACAGGCGGTATCGCCGATGATCCGGTCGAACAACATGCGTTCATCTTCCATGCTGTAGCGGAAGCGGATTCCGGCCAGCACCGTGGCCCAATCCACCTGGGCGGCGGGTGAGCCCGCCAGCGCCTCGTTGAGCTCGGTCAATGCGTCGCGCACGTGGGCCACGCGCTGCACGAGCTGGTCGTGGAACTGCATGGCCACCAATGCACTCTGCGCCTCCTCGACGATCTTCCGCGCCAGCGCCCCGGGCGCCGAGCCGGTACCACTGGCAGCCTTGAGTTCCGCGCCGAGCGTAACCAACGCGGCGATCGAATTCGCCAGTGTTTGCACCTGCGCATCGGTCGTGTGCGCGGCCACTTCGAGTTGACTGGACGCCAGCTCGAGCAACGCGGCGACGGGTGTGTTGGCGAGGTCGCTCATCGCCCGTCAGAGCACCCGCGCGAGGGTCGCGAGCAACTGGGCCGGGTTGAAGGGCTTGACGAGCCAGCCGGTGGCGCCGGCCTTCTTGCCCTCCATCTTCTTCTCCATGCTCGATTCGGTGGTGAGCAGCAGCAGAGGTGTGAGCCGGTAGGTAGGCAACGAGCGCAGCTCGCTCACCAGCGTGATGCCGTCCATGCGCGGCATGTTCACGTCGGTGATCACCAGGTCGACCGGATTTTCACGCGCATATTCAAGCGCTTCCTGCCCGTCCGCGGCTTCGACGACGCCGTAACCCGCCGACAGCAGCGTGGCCTTGACCATTTGCCGCATCGATGTGGAGTCGTCCACTGTCATGATCATTCTTGTCATACACGTAACTCCCGTTAACTGGCTGCCGCTATGGCAGGGGCGCCAACCGTTTGCGCCAATCTCATGATGTGTTCGGCCACCCGGCCGAGAGGCAGGACGTCCTGCGCCCCGCCGAGCTTTACCGCGGCGCCGGGCATGCCCCACACCACGCTGGACGCTTCGTCCTGCGCCATGGTGCGTGCACCGGCATCCAGCATCTCTTTCAAACCTCGTGCTCCGTCATCGCCCATGCCGGTGAGAATGACTCCCACGGCATTGGGCCCGACGTTCTGCGCCACGGAGCGGAACAACACGTCCACGCTCGGGCAGTGCCGGTTGACCGGCGGACCGTTGTTGAGCCGGCAGCGATATCGCGCACCGTCACGCTCGACCAGCAGATGTTTGCCGCCGGGCGCGATGTAGACGTGGCCGGGCATGATGTACTGACCGTCGGCGGGCTCGACCACCGACATCGCGGCGAGCGAATCCATGCGCCGCGTGAACGGCAGGCTGAAGGCCTCGGGGATGTGCTGCGCGATCACGATCGCCGGACAGTCGGCCGGCAAACCCATGAGCACTTCGCGAATCGCTTCTGTTCCGCCCGTAGACGCGCCGATGGCGATGATCCTGTCGGTGGTCCGCAGCATCTTGCCGCCGCCGACCGCGGGGATCACTGCGTCGGCGGAATATTTGGGTGCCACGCGCGTGCTCGACACCGGCGTACTGCGCGCCATCACGCGCGCACCGGCGGCAATGCGGATCTTGGCCAGGATCTCGTCGCCGAAATCGGCAAGCGTTCCCGCCAGATCGATCTTCGGCTTCGAAACGAAGTCGATGGCGCCGAGCTCGAGCGCCTTGAGCGTCGTGTCGGCGCCCTTCTCGGTGAGCGATGAGACCATGATCACCGGCATCGGCCGCAGGCGCATGAGATTGGCGAGAAAGGTCAGCCCGTCCATGCGCGGCATCTCGACGTCCAACGTGAGCACGTCGGGGTTCAGTTCCTTGATGCGATCGCGCGCCATGAAAGGATCGCTGGCCGTGCCAACGACCTCGATGTCCGGCGCGGCATTGAGGACTTCGACGAGGATCTGCCGCACCAGCGCGGAATCGTCCACCACGAGCACTCGGATTTTCTTGATTGCCATACAGTCTCCGCCGGCTTCTTCAGGCTGCGTTGCGCCGGTAGACGGTTCGTCCGACCAGATCGTATTTGTCGCTCACGCGGTACAGGCTTTCCGAGTGTCCCAGGAACAGGATGTCCCCCGGACGCTGCAGTGTCGCCATGCGTTCGAACAGCACGCGTTGCGTTTCCTTGTCGAAATAGATGATGACGTTGCGGCAGAAAATCGCATCGAACGGCCCGCGTATCGGCCACTCGTGCATGAGGTTCAACTGCTTGAAGGTGATCAAGCTGCGCAGCTCGTCCTGTGTGCGGAATTTTCCGGCTTGCGCACCGCTGCCCTTCTGGAAGAACCGCGAGACGCGTGCGCCGTTCACCGATTGCAGGCGCTCGGCGTTGTAGACACCAGCCGCGGCGGTCGCGAGCACCGCCGAATCGAGATCGGTGGCCAGCAGTTTCACGTCGAAGCCCGTGAGCTGCTCCTGCGCTTCGCGCAACACCATGGCGATGGAGTACGGCTCTTCGCCGGTGGAGGCCGCACAGCACCAGATGCGCGCGCGCCGGTTGCCGGTATCTTTCGCGATGATCTGCGGCAGGACGTCACTCGCCAGGTATTCGAAGTGATGCGGCTCGCGGAAAAACGAGGTGAGATTGGTGGTGATCGCGTTGGTGAATTCCTCGAGCTCGGCGGCGACGTCGCGCTCCAGCAATTCGACGTACTCCGCAAAGGACCCGAGATTCAGCGCGCGCAACCGCCGCACCAGCCGACCGTAGACAAGTTGGCGCTTGGCTTCCGAAAGCGAGATGCCGGTGTGTTCGCGCACCAGCGCACGGATGCGGTGAAACTGCGCGTCAGTAAGTTCGTAGTCGCTGGCGCCAGCGATTGCCGTCTCGGTTGTGTCTCCGGCGCGCATGAGTTCAGCGCCTGCTCAGTCCGCCACTTGCTGCTGTGCGCTCAAATCGATGCTCGAGGCGACCAGCCGGTTCATGTCGAGCAGCATCACCATCTTGTCGTCCACGGAGGTGAGCCCACTGACACAGGCCGCATCGGCGCCGGCGCCAAGATCGGGCGTTGGCTTCACTGCATCGGCGGCGATGTTGTAAACCTCGGAGACGGCGTCGACGACGATGCCGACGGTTTTCTCGCCTACCGCCGCATCGACGCGCACGACGATGACCACGGTCGAGCTGTCGAATGCCTTGGATTCCAGGCCAAAGCGCGCCCGCAAGTCGATCACCGGCACGATGACGCCACGCAGGTTCATGACACCGAGCACATACGGCGGCGTGTAAGGCACGCGCGTCACGCCGTCCCAGCCCTTGATTTCCTGCACGCGCAGGATCTCGACGCCGTATTCGACCCCGGCGCAGACGAACGTCACGTACTGGGAACTGCCCGGGGCGTTGGCCCGTGCGACGGAAGGTTCAGCAATAGCAGCCGACTGACTCATCATTCATTCTCCTCTCTAACACCTGTCATGCCGCCGCCCGCGTCACTGCGCGTGCGGCGTCATCACCCACGTTGTAGCGGGCGATCATTCCGTTGAGTGCCTGCGCCTGTTCGACGATGGCCTGGCTCGCCGCCGAGGCCTCTTCCACCAGCGCGGCGTTCTGCTGCGTGGTCTGGTCCATCTGCATGACGGCCTTGTTGACCTGCTCGATGCCTCGCACCGCGAAACCAATGCCAAGACGAGTCCCGACTTTCAAATTCGAAAACGTCATTGATTCGCTGCCTGTTGCGACTGACCGGACGACGATGCGCGCTGCGCGACCATCGGCCAGGACTTTTCATGGGAAAGCTCGAAGCGGACGCCCACGACCCACGCGTCACGCGCGGCGAGATCGGCGCCAGGATTGCTCACGAACTGCACCGAGGGGGTCAGCGCCAGCCAGCCCGTCACCGGGGCTCGATACGTGAACTCGTAAGAAGTTTCAGCGCTTGCCGCCGGGCTGCCTGCCATCGCCTGTACAGCGCGATAAAGGTCGCCAGTGCGGCCATAAGCCACCGCGACCCCGAAAGTGTCTTCGGGCCTGCGCGCTAACGCGTGACTGACGACCAGCGTGGCACCGGCACAATGATCGACAGGATTGAAACGGCCATCGGCGACGCCAATACGCAGTGAGCCGTCGACTCGCGCCGCGCCAATATTGGCCACCGGCAGATCGAGAAGCGCATAGGCACCGTGATTGCCGCGCTGTAACACCGGCTCGGTAGTCAGATCCGCATCGAGCCGATCGAACGCCGCGGTGTACGACCACAGTCCCAGGGAAAACTTGTTGAGGCGATCGCTCGCGTATTCCAATTCGCCGATGAGCAGGCTTCCCTCGCCT
>DASTTJ010000096.1:0-5634 GCA_035760205.1 Steroidobacteraceae bacterium
CCGTCGTCGTGCGAATAGATTCCGCACGAGTGACCTTTGCCGCCCACCTCGTAAATCTGTCGCACCATCTCGAGCGCCTGGTCGAAACCCTCGTAGCGATACACCGCGAGTAACGTCGTCAATTTCTCGCGCGAGTAGTTATAGGCCGCGCCGATCCTGTCGTTCTCGACGATCAGGAATTTCCGGTCGCCCGGAATCTCGAAGCCCGCGGCCTGCGTGATGGTCTGCGGTGGGCACGCCACCGTCTCTGGACGGCGATGGCCGTGGTCATCCCACATCACCTTTTCGATTGCAGCGGCCTGCGGCTTGTTTGCAAGGAAACCGCCTTCGCTCACCAGCGCGGTGACGAAATCGCTGTAGATGCTCGAGTCGATGAGAATGTTGCCGTCGGCGGAGCATCCGGAACCGAAGTCCGACGTCTTCGACATGCGCGTGTTGTGCGCGGCGATGTCGATGTCGGCGGTCTCGTCGATCACCATGGTCGAGTTGCCGGCGCCGACACCGTACGCCGGGCGGCCCGAGCTGTACGCGGCGCGCACCATGGGCTGCCCGCCGGTCGCGAGCGTGAGATCGCAGTTGGACATCAGGTACTGCGTGAGCGGAACACTGGGATTCTCGATGCACTGGAACAGATCCGCGGGCGCGCCCTGGCGGCTCACCGCTTCACGCATGACGCGAACCATCTCGAAGGTCGTGCGCTTCGATCGCGGATGGGGCGAGAAGATGACCGCGTCCAGACACTTCAGCGCGTAGATTCCGGTGTAGGGCGGAGTGAGTTCCGGATTCGTCGTGGGGACCAGCGAGGCGATGACGCCGGCCGGCTTCGCGTACTTGACGATGCCCCGCTCGGGAATTTCTTCGATGATGCCGGTGCTCTTCTGCCGCAGGGCATCGCGAAGCACGCCAAGAATCTTCAGCCTCTTGGATTTTCGTCCCTCGGGATCCCCGAGCCGGCTCTCATCGATGCTCATGGCGACGATGCGATTGAAGGTCTTCTCGTTGGCCGTAGCCCAGCCGAGTGCCTGGCACAGCCGGTCGATGCGCGCCTGGTCGTAGTGGGCGACCTCGCTCATGGCGGCGCGCGCCCGCACGATCATCGCGTCTAGTTCTTTCTGTCCGGATTCAGCTTGCTGTTCGCTCACGTCGACCCCACCCACCAGTTCGTACAGTCTAAGCGATATGAACCATCTGGTACATATCGGGGAAACTGGCTTAAGGACTGGGAGTACGTCGCGCCAGCGACACGGCCGCGCGCAGCGCAAGCAGGTAGCTGTCGACGCCAAAGCCGCAAATCTGGCCCTTGGCGATGGGGGCAATTACCGAGTGCGTCCGGAATGCTTCACGCGCGTGGATATTTGACATGTGTACTTCGACGACCGGCACCGTGAGCATCGCCAGTGCGTCGCGCAGGCCATAGCTGTAGTGCGTCCATGCGCCGGCGTTGATCAGTACCGCGGTCATATTCTTCTCGACGACCACCTGGTGAATGCGTTCACAGATGGAAGCTTCGCTGTTGGTCTGAAAGCACTCGAGCTCGACTTTCAGTTCCTTCGCAAGATCCTTGAGCGACTCATCGATCTCGGCCAGCGTCGTCGTGCCGTAGACGCTGGCCTCTCGCTTGCCGAACATGTTCAGGTTGATCCCGTGGAGAACGAGAATGCGCATGGGATTTCTCAGGCGGCGACGTTGGCGAGGCGGGAGTGGAAACGGCGAAGCATGCGCGGGATATCCGGCTCCACCTCGAAGAACAGCTTGAATGCCATTGCACCCTGGAATACGGCCATGCCGCCGCCGTCGAGCGTGCGGCAACCGCGTTTGCGCGCAGTGACCACCAGCTCGGTCAGCAGCGGTACATAGACGATCTCCGAGACCCACAGGGGTGGCCGGAGCGATTCGACGGGAACCGGAACGCCCGGATATTTGCGCATGCCGGTGGGCGTCGCGTGTACCAAACCGTCGGCAATCGCCAGCGCGGCCGGCAAGTCGCGGCACACTTTGATACTGCGCGCGGGAAACAACTCTGACAGGCGGTCGACGAGCGCGGCGGCGCGCGAACTGTCCATGTCGTGCACGGTCAGCGCCCTCGATCCGAGCTTCAACATGGCGTAACCCACCGCGGCGCCAGCGCCGCCGGCTCCGACGAGAACCACGTTGTGGGTGTTCACGTCGGTCATGTCACGCTTGAAACTCTCGGCGAAACCCCACCAGTCGGTGTTGTGTCCGATGCGCCGGCCATTGCGGAAGAGCACGGTGTTCACGGAGTGGAGCGCGCGGGCTTCGGGCGCGAGTTCGTGCAACAGCGGAATGACGGCCTGCTTCGAGGGATAGGTAACGTTGACGCCCGAGAAGCCACGCTTCTCCGCGTCGTCCAGCAACGCCGGCAGCTGTTCTGGCCCGCCCGGAATGAGATCGAAGTCGAGCAATTCGTAACTCACCGGCAGACCCAGCGCCTTGCCTTCGTCGACGTGCATCGATGGGCTCGAGGAGTGCTGGATGCCCGCGCCGATCAGGCCCACTTTTAATGTGTGAGCGCCGGTCACGCGTCGTACTCGACGCGGCGCACGTCGCCGACGATGAACACATACGAAAAGACGCCGAGCAACGCGACTATGCCGATGAATGCGAGCGCCCACGCGAACGAACCCGTGACGCCCACCACGACGCCGACGACCAGCGGCGTGATGATGCCGGCGAGATTGGCGCACAGATTGAAGACACCGGCACTCAAACCCAGCAACTCCTTCGGCGCGACATCGGTAAGCAACGTCCAACCGAGGTTGCACATGCCCTGGCCGAAGAACGCCACCGACATGATGACGATGACCACCGAATCCTGCGTCACGAAGTTCGCAATGACGATGGTCGAGGCTAACAGCAGCCCGGTGATGATGGGCAGTTTACGCGCGACGTTGGCCGAACCGGTGCGGCGGAGGAGAAGATCGGAGCACAGGCCGCCGGTCATCACGCCGACGCAGGCGGCGATGAACGGCAGCACTGTGAAGAACCCGACTTTGATCCAGCCCATCTGGCGTTCGGTGGCGAGATACGTCGGGAACCAGGTGAGAAAAAACACCAGCGTGGAGTTGCTCGCGAACTGCCCTATTGAAGCACCGAGAATCTGGCGCTTTCGCAGCAGGAAGGCGATGTGACGCCATTCGAAACGCACCCCGGATGAGCTGGCCAGTGCGCCGCCCGCGGCGATGTAGTCGAGCTCGGCCTGATTCGCGCGGCTCTCGTGCGGATCGCGGTACAACGTGTACCAGACGAGGCCGAACAGAATGCCGGCAGCGCCGACGATGATGAGCAGCGCGCGCCACCCGAATGCTCCGGCGATCCAGAAGAGCAGCGGGCTCAGGAATGCGAGGCCGAAATACTGACCGATGGAATAGACGCCGGTGGCCGTGGCGCGCTCCGCCTGGGGAAACCACGTGCCGAGCACGCGGCTGTTGGAAGGAAAGGCCGGTGCTTCGGCCACGCCGAGCCCCATGCGGCACGCGATCAGTGTCCACAGACCCGTCGCGAATCCCTGGAGAAGCGTGAATCCCGACCAGATCGTCACCGACAGGAAGTAGGTGAGCCGCACGCCGATTCGATCGAGCAGGATTCCGCCGGGAATCTGCGCGGCGGCGTAGGTCCACGAAAACGCCGAAAAAACCAGGCCCATGGCGACCGCGCTCAGGCCCAAGTCCTGGGTCATGAGGGGAGCGGCGACGCTGATGACGGTCCGGTCGAGGTAATTGATCAACGTCCCGATCGTCAGCAGCGCGAGAATGCCAAAGCGCGCGCGCGTACGACGAGCTGCCAGCGGGGAGACTTCCAGAGGTGCGCGTATCAACAGTGTAAATTCCCGTCTTGATTGTGTTAACGAACCAGTACGTGCATAGTAATTGAAGTTGCCGAACGCGCAAACAGGCGGCACTTCCGGGTTGGGTTTTTCTGCGTTGGGGATGTCGAGAATCGAGAGCCGGTTCCGACTTCACCTTAGAATCAAACCCCCGGAGGAGCTGGACCCATGAAATACATGTTGATGATGAACACCCCGCGCGGCGGCGACTTCCAGATCATGAGCTGGCCCCAGAAAGACATCGAAGCACACATTGCCTTCATGATGGACTTCTCCCGCAAGCTCGGCGCGGCTGGCGAGTTGGTGGGCGCGGAAGGGCTCGCGTCGCCCTCGCAGGCCAAACTGGTGCGCGCCGGAAAAGACGGCAAGCCGGTCACCGATGGCGTCTTTCCCGAATCCAAGGAATTCCTCGCGGGGTACTGGATCGTCGACGTGCCGAGCGTCGAGCGCGCGTGCCAGATCGCGGCCGAAGCGTCGGCCGCGCCTGGCGTTGGCGGCGCGCCGCTCAACATGGCGATCGAGATGCGCGAAGTGATGAGCGGGCCACCGAAGGATTGAGCGGAGGTCCGTTGCCTGACGCGACGCAAGACGCAGGCGTCGAACCCCTGCTGCGCGACCTCGCGCCGCAGGTGCTCGGCGCCGTATTGCGAAGGTTTCGCGAGTTCGCCGCCGCGGAAGATGCGGTGCAGGAGGCATTGATCGCGGCCACGGTGCAATGGCCGGGCGAGGGTGTCCCTGACAACCCGCGGGGCTGGCTGATCCACGTGGCCTTGCGGCGCATGACGGATCACGTGCGCAGTGAGATGGCCCGCCGCAATCGTGAGTCGGCCGTTGCGCTGGCAACGCCCCTGGTCGTGGCACCCGAGGTTCTCGCCGAGCCCGGCCTCGACCCTGACGACACGCTGGTGTTGCTCTTCATGTGTTGTCATCCCTCACTCTCGCCAGCGTCGGCCATCGCGCTGGCATTGCGGGCAGTCGGCGGATTGACGACCGCCGAAATCGCGCGCGCATTCCTGGTGCCCGAAGCCACGATGGCGCAGCGGATCAGCCGGGCCAAACAGACCGTCCACGTTTCGGGTGAAGCCTTCGAACTACCCGATGCAGTCGAACGTGCACAGCGGCTGAGTTCAGTGCTGCAGATGATCTACCTGATCTTCAATGAAGGTTACACGACGACTTCCGGCGCGGATCTGCACCGAATCGACTTGTCTGTCGAAGCAATCCGCCTCGCGCGAATGGTTCGTGCGCTTCTTCCGGGCAATACGGAAGTGGCGGGCCTGCTCGCGCTGATGTTGCTGACCGACGCGCGCCGTGCTGCGCGCACCGGGCCCGCGGGCGAATTGATCCCGCTCGATGAGCAGGACCGCAGTTCGTGGGACCCGCGACTGATTGCCGAAGGTGTCGCGCTGGTCAGCGAGGTGTTGCCCAGGCGCGAAGTGGGCGAGTACCAATTGCTGGCGGCGATTGCCGCCGTGCACGATGAGGCGCCACGCGCCGAAGATACCGATTGGCCGCAGATCCTCGCGCTCTACGGCGTGTTGCTGCGGATCTCCGAGAGTCCGATGGTCGCGCTCAATCATGCGATCGCTTCGGCGATGGTGCTGGGGCCGCGCGCCGGCCTGGACCTGCTCAAAGCGCTCGACGACGATGCGAGGATTCGCAACAGTCATCGGCTGGACGCCGTGCGGGCACATTTGCTCGAGCGCGCCGGTGAACGTGACGCGGCGATCGCGCACTACCGGGCCAGCGCCGCGCAGGCGACGAACACGGCCGAGAAAAACTACCTGATG
>DASTTJ010000097.1:0-9372 GCA_035760205.1 Steroidobacteraceae bacterium
GAAGAGCGCGTGTGCCAGTACGAAAACAGTTCGAATGGGGATCTGCTGATCGACCGGCACCCCACTGCATCGAACGTGTTGTTAGTCGGCGCAGGCTCGGGCCATGGTTTCAAGCACGGCCCGGAGGTCGGGCGTTATGCGAGCGAGTTGCTGACGGGGAAGCTGAAGAAGGCGGAATCGCGATTCAGCCTCGAGACGAAGGCGGAACAGCAGAATCGGGCCGTGCACTGAGGAATGAAAAAGGGGACGCGTCCATTCAAGGTGCGTCCCCTTTTGCTAGCAAATGGGGAGTGTCCCCATTAAAAGTTCATGTGGAAATTCACGCCGATGGTGCGCGGCGGATTCGTCAGGTAGCCCACGCGTGCGCGCCGGCCGCGCTCGCGGTCGATGGACAGGAAGGCGCGTTCATCCCACAGGTTGTTGACGAACAGCGCGGCCTCCCAGGCGTCGGTGCCGAAGCCCCAACGCAGGTTGCCGATTTCGTACGACGGCAACTCGGCATCGAATTCGATGCGGGTGACGTTGACATCGCCCAGGTCGATGAGACTCGCCGTCCCGTCTCCCGCCTGCTGGAGCAGGGGATCCAGAATCACGCCGAAGCCATCTTCCTGGTCCGCCAACTGCGTGAACGAGGAGCCAACGTGCTGCACCGTGAAACGCACATAACTGTTCAGCGATTCCGTCAGGTTCCAGGTGTAGGCAGCGCTGGCCGACGCCTGCAGCTCTGGGGCAGTCGGAAGGCGATTGCCCTCACGCACGCCACCGACCGGCTGGCCGGGTAGATAGTCCTCGGTGATCTCCGCATTGGCATAGGTGGCCGCGATGCCGAAATCCCAGTTCTCATTCGGTCGCATGAACAGCTCCATCTCCGCGCCCTTGCTCTCCGCCTCGGCGTTGAGCACGATTCGCGACGAGCAACTGCCGGCATCCGCAATGACCTGGAGGTCCTTGATATCGGTGAAGAACACCGCGGCGTTGAAGGTCACCCGGCCGCCGGCAAAACGCGTCTTGGTGCCGATCTCGTAGTTGGTCGTCTTCTCGTCGTTGAACTCCGGATGACCGCTGTAGGTCGCCAGGTCGGTTCCCTGGCAGAGCCCCACGTTGAGCGGATCGTTGATACCGCCCAGGCGGAAACCCTTGGCCACCTGCGCGGTGAACTGCACGTCCTTGCTGGGGCTGAACGCGAGAATTACTCGCGGCGAGACACCATCAGAGCTGACCGAGCCGGGTTCGTCGGTATATCCCTGATCCGCGAACAGGCCCGCGAACGTGAGCAGGCGATCTTCTTCGAAGTCGTAGTAACGCAGGCCGCCGGTGAGCGCCCACTCGGGGCTGAAGCGGTAGGTAGCCTCACCGAACAACGCGAACTGCTGGAAGTCGTACGTCAGGCGTGAATAGAACGGCGTGTCGGGTGGTGCGTTGAAATCCGAGCTGTCCGCGCCGATCAGGGCCTGTGTCAATGCATCGTAGCCCGGCGTCGGCAGCGTCTGCCCGTAATCGCGATCGGATTGCTGGTAGAACGCGCCGACCAGCCACTGGAACGGACCCTCGCCCGTGGATGCGAGCCGCACTTCCTGGCTGAACACACTCAGGTCCGTATCGTCGTACAGCGGCGAATCGAGCCGCGCGTCATCGGGGGTGCCGCCGAGACTACCGAAGGTGACGCTGCCGGTGAGCTGGCTGGCGTCGCGCAGCACTTCGACCTGCCGGTCGATGTACGTGGTGACCGAAGTGAGGCCGAGATCGCTGCCCAGCGCGAAATCCAGCTTCAGGTCGGCCATCAGGAATTCATCGGTGATGCCTTCCCGGAACTGCGTGATCTGTCCACGCTCGCCCGGATCCACCGCGGTCTCCGTGGTGGTGTAGGGATTGCCGAGGATGTTGTAGACATCGATGCGCGGGTAACCGTCGGTCGCAAGCTTCTGGTAGATGACACGCGGTGTGATGACGACGTTTTCGGAGGGCTCGAAGCGAAACGCCAGACGTCCGCCGCTGCGCGTGCCACTGTCGATGTCCTCGCGTGTGGTTCGATCCGGATACAACTGATCGACGAACCCCGGGAGTTCGCTGTGATAACCCACCACGCGCATCGCAGAGTTCTCGCCGATGGGTACGTTGAGACTGCCGCGCAATGATCCGCCGATCTCGCCGTCGCTCACACCGTTGAAAGTCACATCCAGCGAACCGCCGAGTTCGCCGACATTGGGCTGCGCGGTGATGTAGCGCACCGTGCCCGAGGACGATCCCGCGCCGAACAGCGTGCCCTGCGGGCCGCGCAGCACTTCGATGCGGTCGAGGTCATACAGGTCGAGATCCGGCGTGAACAGCGCCACGGAGATGGGCGATTCGTCGAGGTAGATGCCGACGGATTCCTTCACTCCCGGCTGGTCGCGCACGACCTGACCAGCGCTGATGCCGCGGATTGCGACCTGGCTCTGACCGGGGCCGAGATCGGCGATGTACAGGCCGGGCACGTTGCGCGCCACCTCGACGATGTTGGTGGCACCGCTTTGCTCGAGATCTTCGGCGGTCATGGCCGCAATCGAGAACGGTACTTCCTGCAGTGATGTGGCGCGCTTTTGCGCCGTAACGATGATTTCTTCGGTGATTTCTTCGTCCGTCGGCGAGGTTTCCTGCGCCGACAACGTAAACGGCATGGCAATCAGCAACGCGGCGGCGCCGCGCGTGAAACGGGATTTCATGCGACCACTCCTTCTGTCGTTCTTATGCACGGCAGCGGGGTCGTGAGCGACCATTCCCCGGGCTGCCACACTTGTGGTGCGAAGTGTAGCGGAAAAGTGGCGCGCGTCCGCCAGTAGCCCGCCTTCGCGGGTTAAAGCGTCGCCTGCGCGCAACGAAGGCTACGCCGGGGAGTCCTTGGTCTCCCTGAGGAACAGTCCGCCCACCACGATGGTGATGGCCGCGATGATCACCGGGTACCACAGCCCGTTGTAGATGTTTCCGGTGGCCGCCACGATGGCAAACGAGGTGACCGGCAGGAAGCCGCCGAACCACCCGTTACCGATGTGATACGGCAGCGACATGGAGCTGTAGCGGATGCGCGCGGGGAACAGCTCCACCAGCCACGCGGCGATGGGGCCGTACACCATGGTCACGTAGATGACGAGCAGCGTGCACAGCAGGATGACCATCGGATAGTTGAGCGCGGACATGTCGGCCTTGGGGGGATATCCCGCCTCGACCAGCTTCGCCTTGATCGGCGCGGCAACCTCGTCCTGAACCGCCTTGTATTGCACAGCGGTCAGCCGCCCCGTGTCGGCACGCGACGCAGTGACCACGAAATAGTCACCCACCTTTACCGCGGCGGGTTCACCCGGCGCCGCCGCCTGGTTCGAATACGGAATGCCCATACGCGCCAGCGCGCCCTTGATGAGATCGCAATTGCTGGTGTATTGCTTCTTGCCCACCGGATCGAACTGGAAACTGCAATCGGCCGGATCGGCGATCACGGTGACAGGACTCGTGGCGACCGCGGCCTCGAGCGCCGGATTCGCGAAGTACGTGAGCCCCTTGAAGATCGGGAAGTACGTGAGCACGGCTAACAAACAACCCGCGAGCACGATCTTCTTGCGGCCGATCTTGTCGGACAGCGAGCCGAATACCACGAAAAACGGCGTGCCGATCAGCAATGCCGCGGCCATGATGAGGTTCGCCGCCTTGCCTTCGACCTGCAGGATCTTTTCGAGGAAGAACAGCGCGTAGAACTGGCCTCCGTACCACACCACCGCCTGCCCGGCGGTGGCGCCGAACAGCGCCAGCAACACGATCTTGAGGTTGCTCCAGCGGCCGAACGCCTCGGTCAACGGTGCCTTCGAAAGCTTGCCTTCGGCTTTGATCTCGGCGAACACCGGGGATTCCTGCAACTGCAGCCGGATGTAGACGGAGACGGCCAGCAGCGCGATGGACAGCAGGAACGGAATGCGCCAGCCCCAGGCTTCGAAGCTTTCTGTGCTCATGGACATGCGGCAGGCGAGGATCACCAGCAACGACAGGAACAGGCCCATGGTGGCCGTGGTCTGGATCCAGCTCGTATAGAGGCCGCGTTTGCCGTCGGGCGCATGTTCGGCCACATAGGTGGCAGCGCCGCCGTATTCACCACCCAGCGCGAGACCCTGCAACAGGCGCAACAGGATGAGGATGATGGGCGCGGCGACGCCGATGGTTTCGTAGGACGGCAGCACACCCACCAGCGCCGTGGAGGCGCCCATGATCACGATGGTGATCAGGAACGTGTACTTGCGGCCAACCAGGTCCCCCAGGCGGCCGAAGACGAGCGCGCCGAAGGGCCGCACGAAGAACCCCGCCGCAAACGCCAGCAGCGCGAACATGAACGCCGTGGTGTCGTTCATGCCCGAAAAGAACTTCTTGGAAATGACGGCGAGCAACGCGCCGTAGAGATAGAAGTCGTACCACTCGAAAACCGTACCCAGCGAAGAAGCGAAGATGACGCGCTTGTGCGCCGAGTCGATCGATTGTTTTTCTGCCACTTAAGACCCCCTGAACCGCCGCGTACGATAACCGCGGCGCGGAGCTACGGCAAAGTTGACAGCATCGGTACAATGACCGATCCGCGTCAGCTCAACTTCTCCCCTACATGAGACAGCCTCGTTCCTCCCGCAAGCCCGCCGCGCAGGTCCACTCGAGCGCCTGCATCGCCGTGCACGGCGCACGCCAGAACAATCTCAAGAACCTGAGCCTCGAGATTCCGCTGCACGAACTCGTGGTCGTCACGGGCGTGTCGGGCTCGGGAAAATCTTCGCTGGTGTTCGACACGCTGTATGCCGAAGGCCAGCGGCGCTACGTCGAAACTTTCTCGCCCTACGCACGCCAGTTCCTCGATCGCATGGACAAGCCGGCCGTCGATCGCATCGATGGCATTCCACCCGCCATCGCCATCGACCAGACGAATCCGGTGCGCACCTCGCGCTCCACCGTCGGCACGATGACCGAGCTCAACGATCACCTGAAGCTGCTGTTCGCCCGTGCGGGCACGCTTCATTGCCGCAACTGCGGTAAGCCGGTGCGCCGCGACAGCGCCGAGAGCATCTTCGCCGACGCCAACGCTCGCGCCGCCGCAGTCGGCGATCCGCGCGTGTACCTGTGCTTTCCGGTGACGGTGCCCAAGAACTTCAAGGAGGCCGAAGTCCGGCAGCTGCTGGAATCGCAGGGCTACGCGCGCATTCACGAACGCAACGGTGACACGCTCGAAGTGGTGCAGGATCGCCTGCGATTGGGTGGCGCCGACCGTTCGCGAGTCATGGAGTCGCTGGAGACGGCGTTGCGCGTGGGCCGCGGCCGCGTGAATCTGCATCGTGTGGATGAGAGCCCCTCTTCCATGGAAGAAGGGGCGAAGTCCATCGAGCGGTGGAAATACTCGAGCGAGCTGCACTGTGCCGACTGCGATCTTTCCTATCGCGATCCGGTGCCCTCGCTGTTCTCGTTCAACTCGCCGGTGGGCGCCTGCGAATCCTGCCGCGGCTTCGGCCGCATCATCGGCATCGACTACGGTCTGGTGGTGCCCGACGAAACGAAGACGCTGGCTGGCGGCGCGGTCAAACCCTGGCAGACCAAGTCGTACAAGGAATGCCAGGACGATCTGGTCAAGTTCGCCACCAAGCGCGATATCCCGCTGGATACGCCGTGGTACGCGCTGACCGATGCCCAGCGCCAGTGGGTCATCGAAGGCGAAGGCAAGTGGGAAAAGAAGGTCTGGTACGGCGCCAAGCGCTTCTTCGAATGGCTGGAGACCAAGGCCTACAAGATGCACGTGCGCGTGTTGTTGTCGCGGTACCGCGCCTATACACCGTGCACCACCTGCAATGGCTCACGCCTCAAGCCCGATGCGCTGCTGTGGCGCATCGACGGCCACAACGTGCACGACCTGGTTCTCATGTCTCTCGACAAGAGCCGGGCATTTTTCGAAAGACTCAAGTTGCCGGCGCCGCTCGACGAAGCGGCGGATCTGTTGTTAGGCGAAGTACGCTCGCGATTTTCCTACCTGTGCGAGGTGGGGCTGGGCTACCTTACGCTCGATCGCCAGTCGCGCACGCTGTCGGGTGGCGAAGTCCAGCGCATCAACCTCACCACCGCGCTCGGCACCTCGCTGGTCAACACGTTGTTCGTGCTGGACGAGCCCTCCATCGGCCTGCATCCGCGCGACATGCAGCGGGTGACGCAGGTGATGCACCGGTTGCGTGACGCCGGCCATTCGCTGGTGGTGGTGGAACACGATCCGCAGATCATGCTCGCCGCGGACCGGTTGCTCGAACTGGGTCCGGGCGCCGGCGAGCGTGGTGGCGAGATCGTCGCGTTCGACACGCCCGATGCCGTGCGGGCCAATCCCAAATCGCTGACTGGGCAATATCTCTCGGGCGCGAAGGTGGTGGCGCCGCGCGCGCCGGCGCCTGCTGCGAGCAAAGTGGCGGAGAACAATGAGCCGAAGGCGCGCATGGTACCGGCGCAGCGCGCCATCAAGCTGCGCGGCGTCACGCAGCACAATCTCAAGAACATCGACGTGGAATTTCCGCTGCGGCGGCTGGTGTGTATCACCGGTGTGTCGGGGTCGGGCAAGTCCACGCTCATCGAAGACGTGTTGTACAAGGCGCTGCGCAAGGCCAAGGGCCAGCCCAGCGAAGCACCGGGCGCGTTCGACCGGCTCGAGGGCGCGCAGCAGATCGACGATGTGGTCATGATCGACCAGAGCTCGATCGGCCGAACTACCCGATCGAACCCGGCCAGTTACGTCGGCGCGTTCGACGTGGTGCGCGAGTGGTTTGCCAACGATCCTGTGGCCAGGGCGCGCAAATACACGCCCGGCACGTTCAGCTTCAACTCAGGGTTGGGCCGCTGCCCCACCTGCAGCGGCAACGGCTTCGAACACGTCGAGATGCAATTTCTGTCCGACGTGTATCTGCGCTGTCCGGATTGCGACGGCAAGCGATACCGGGCCGAGACACTCGAGATCCGCCGTGAAGGCGCCGACGGCACCCGCAGGAGTATTGCCGGCGTGCTCGACATGACCGTGACCGAGGCGCTGGCGTTCTTCCGCGGGAATTCGAATGTCGCCGTGCGGCTGCAGCCGCTGGTGGATGTGGGCCTGGAATACGTGAAGCTCGGCCAGCCGGTGCCCACACTGTCCGGTGGCGAGGCGCAACGCCTCAAACTCGCGAGTCACTTGGCCGAGGCCGCCGCCGACGAGACGCCGTCGATCCGCGGCAAGTTGTTCCTGTTCGATGAGCCCACCACCGGACTGCACTTCGACGACGTCGCCAAACTACTGCGCGCGTTCCGCAAGCTGCTGAAGATCGGCCATTCGCTGCTGGTGATCGAGCACAATCTCGATGTCATCCGTTCGTCGGACTGGCTCATCGATCTCGGACCCGAGGGCGGAGACGCCGGTGGACAGATCGTCGCCACCGGTACGCCCACCGAAGTCGAGGCGAATTCCGCCTCGCACACCGGCCGTGCGTTGCGTGAATACGAAGCGGCGATCGGGGTGGTGCCGGGCACCAAAAGTCGTAGTTCGGCAGGCGGAGTCCGGGATGTCAGCGCAGCAGACAAGCGCGCCGAACTACGACATTTGGTGCCCGGCACCACCGGGACCGCCGCCAATTCCATCGTCATCCACAACGCGCGCGAACATAACCTGCGCAACATCGACGTCACGATTCCGCGCGAAGCATTTACGGTGATCACCGGCGTGTCGGGCTCGGGCAAATCCACGCTGGCATTCGACATCATCTTCAACGAGGGACAACGCCGCTATCTCGAATCCCTGAACGCGTATGCGCGCCAGTTCGTGCAACCCGCGGCGCGGCCCGACGTGGATGCCATCTACGGAATTCCGCCCACGGTGGCCATCGAACAGCGCACCAGCCGCGGCGGGCGCAAGAGCACGGTCGCCACGCTCACCGAGATCTACCACTTCCTTCGCCTGCTCTACGTGAAGTTGGGCACGCAGTTCTGCCCCACCTGCGACATCGCCATCGAGCCCCAGACGGCATCGACCATCGCTCAGCGACTGCACAAAGAGCACATGGACTCGCGCATCCTGTTGCTGGCCCCCCTGGTCGTCGCCCGCAAGGGTTATTACACCGAGCTTGCCAAGTGGGCCAGCGCGCGCGGCTACAAACAGCTGCGCGTCGACGGCGAAATGATGTCGACCAACCAGTTCCCGCGGCTGAACCGCTTCAAGGAACACACCATCGAACTGCCGATGAACCAGATCAACGTCCAGAGGGACAGCGCCGACCTGCTCGAGCGCAATGTGATCCGCGCGCTCGATATGGGCAAAGGCCTCGTCCACGTGCTCGACATGGATTCCACCGCGAAAAAGCCCAAGGTCCAGGTGTTCAGCGTCAAACGCTCCTGCCCCTCCTGTGGCACGAGCTTCGCCGAACTGGATCCACGCCTGTTCTCGTTCAATTCCAAACACGGCTGGTGCGAAGGTTGTTTCGGCACCGGGCTGGAACTCGAGGGCTTCGATGAGGAACAGAGCGGCGAAGAGCGCGCCTGGGACAACTCTTCCGAAGGCGAAACGCACACCTGCGAAACCTGCGACGGACAGCGGCTCAATCAGATCGCCCTGCACGTGCGCTTCCGCGACCTGAACATTGCCGACCTCGCCCACCTGGCCATCGACGAAACCGTACGCTTCGTGAGCAAGCTGCGACTGTCGAAGCGTGAGGCCGAGATCGCGCGCGACCTCATGGCGGAGATCAAGTCGCGTATGGCGTTCCTGCAACGCGTCGGCCTTGGCTATCTACCGTTGGATCGTTCGGCACCCACGCTCTCGGGCGGCGAGGCGCAACGCATCCGACTCGCGGCGCAGCTCGGTTCCAACCTCCAGGGCGTGTGTTACGTGCTCGACGAGCCCACCATCGGCCTGCATCCGCGTGACAACAAGGTGCTTCTCGATGCGCTGGCGGAGCTTGCGAAGAACCGCAACACGCTGGTGGTGGTGGAGCACGACGAGGACACCATCCGCCGCGCCGACCACGTCATCGATCTCGGGCCCGGCGCAGGCGTGCGCGGTGGCGAAGTCGTGGCCTTTGGCACCGTCGAGCAACTCAAGAAGAATCCCGCCTCGATCACCGGGCGCTTTCTCAAGAATCCGTTGCAGCACGCTGCCGAGCCGCGCCGCGCCACCGGCGCGCGCGCGCCACGGTTGTCGCTGGACAAGGTCAATCTGCACAACGTGCGGGGCGTGGACATCGGCGTGCCGCTTGGCCGCCTCGTGGTCGTCACGGGCGTGTCGGGTTCTGGAAAGTCCACGATCGCCCGCGATGTGCTGTACGCGAACCTCAAGCGGCTCAAGACCAAGCTGCCGCGAGGCGCGAAGGCGCCCGAACT
>DASTTJ010000098.1:0-5648 GCA_035760205.1 Steroidobacteraceae bacterium
TGCTCCTGCGGAAAACGACGCCATGTTACTCCTTCCCGGTGGTGATTTTTCCGAGCAAAAGGCCCAGGCCCAAGCCAATGGCGGCGTACAGGACCAGCGCGCCGTAAAACAACGCGGTGGCATGGGTGACAACCCACTCTACCGGTACGAGATGCTTGCGGAGCAGGTTCCACATCACCACGCCAAGCGCCATGGCCATGGCCGAGTAGACGGGCCAGCGAAAGTACGCCCGCCGGTCGGCGCGCATCAGCAACAGGCCGATCAGCATCGCGACGGCAGTGACGCCATAGGCGATCCCCAGCTCGTACAACTGCACGGAAAAGTTCATCGCGACTGCCCTCCGGCGATCAGGAACGTTGATCCGCAGCCCTGATCGCGCCGCCTGACGGTAGCGCACGAAAGCGCGGTGCGGGGCGCGCCAGCGGCACCATCATTGTCCACGCACTGGCGGATTTCCATGAGATAGGGCCGCCGCCCGGGTGCGTCGCGCAACGTGCGGCAGTGGAACGTGAGCGTGCGGCCGAGACCCGGGTTGAACAGGTCCGCTGTGCCGCGCAGTACGCCCACCGTCGTTTCGCGGCCCGCGAGAGTAGTTAGTTTCGCGGACAACGCGGCATCCACGGTGCGCGCCAGCTCCAGCGAGTGGCGGAAGTAGGCATCGTCATCGAGGCCGCTGCAGCCGCCATGGGTGCGCCATTCGTGGGTGTGCAGTCCATCGGCCATGCCCGGCATCAGATCGGCAAGCTCCAGTGCCAACGCAGGATCGAGATCGAGCGGCGGCGCCGGACAATCGCGCGGATAGGTTCGCGGTTCCAGGCGTTCGGGCCAGAGGCCGTGGATCACCAGCGGCCGATGGCCACCCGTGCGGCACTCCTGGCGGCGGGTGTTGCCGTCGGCGCAGAAGGCCGGGTGGGCGGTCAATGCCATTAGATAAAAGTCGAAGGCGGCGCCCGCCGGCGCGGGCGGGTTCGCGCTGCCTTCAGGAACCTTGTGAGCTACGACATCCGGCAGGGATTTCCCCGCATCACGCTGCGAAAACCACGCAACCAGCGCACCAATCAACGCGATAGCCAGCGCCGCCCACTTTTTTATTCGCCGGTCAGGTTTCACGCGCGCGAGAATTCACCCTATTCCTGCGCAATACAAGCGCGCGCGTCGGCAGGCAGAGGCGCCGACCTATATATTACGCAGGCTGAAAGCCCTTCCAATTTCATTTCCGGGATCCCATGAAACTATCCGTTCCACTTTCCCGTCTGGCGGTGATGTTCTTAGCCGGTGTATCGGCGGTGTCTTCGCAAACGCTGGAGCTGCACCAGGCCGAGCGCCTGCCCACGCCCGTCATCGATCCGGCTTCTGACGACGCAACTCTCGCCATCAAACGCTTCTCCCTGCCCACGGGACTCGAGGCGAAGCTGTGGGCCGCCGAGCCCATGCTGGCCAATCCCGTCGCCTTCGATTTCGACGAAAAGGGCCGCCTTTTCGTCTCCGAGACGTACCGGTATCGCAGCAGCGTGCTCGACATCCGCGAC
The DNA here is from genome assembly GCA_035760205.1 of Steroidobacteraceae bacterium. Classification (GTDB taxonomy): domain Bacteria; phylum Pseudomonadota; class Gammaproteobacteria; order Steroidobacterales; family Steroidobacteraceae; genus CADEED01. Next base: position 1,530 of record DASTTJ010000098.1, read on the forward strand.
TACATGGGAATGCTCGAGCTCGATCTTGCCGCGCGCACGATCGAAGACCGCGCCGCTCTGCACCGCAGTGTGTTCGGCGACAGAGCCAAGGACTTTGCGATCGAGGGTGAAGTGGTCCGGCTGGTGGAAGACACCAACGGCGACGGCGTTGCCGACAAGAGCAGCGCGTTCGCCGACGGATTCAACAGCGAACTCGACGGCATCGCCTCGGGCGTGCTGGCGCGCCGTGGGCAGGTGTGGTTCACCAACATCCCCAGCCTCTGGTTGTTAGAGGAAGGCGCGGACGGCAAGGTCAAGAAGACCGAACAGTTGCGTGGCTTCGGTGTGCGTTACAACTTCACGGGCCACGACTTCCATGGCCTGGCCATGGGTCACGACGGCAAGATCTACTACACGATCGGCGATCGCGGCGCGCACGTGAAGGGCAAGGAAGGCCAGGTGGTCGATGTGCCCGATGAAGGCGCGGTGTTCCGCTCCAATCCCGACGGCTCGGAGTTCGAGCTGGTGTCGCGCGGCCTGCGCAATCCCCAGGAGCTGGTGTTCGACGAACACGGCAATCTGTTCACCGGCGACAACGACAGCGACCAGGGCGACATGGAGCGCCTGGTGCAGGTCGTCGAAGGCGGCGACAGTGGCTGGCGCGTCGGTTATCAGCATGCGCCGCTCGGCAAGGGCGGGCCCTGGATGAGCGACGGCCTCTGGAAGCCCGAATTCGCGGGCCGCCCCGCGTATCTGCTGCCGCCGGTCTGCAACATCGAAGACGGCCCGTCCGGCCTCACCTACTACCCGGGCACCGGTTTCGATCCGAAATACGCCGGGCATTTCTTCATCACGCATTTCAAGGGCAGCATCGCGCGCAGCGGTATCCAGACGTACACGCTGAAGCAGAAGGGCGCCACGTTTGCGCCCGCGAGCAGCCAGCAGTTCATGGGCGGCGTGTTGCCCACCGACGTCACGTTCGCCCCGGACGGCAAGTTGTACATCCTCGACTGGGTGGACGGCTGGCCGAAGTCGCAAAAGGGCCGTGTGTACGGCATCTCGCCGATCAAGCAGGACCCGGCGCAGGCAAAGATCAGCGCCGATCTCGCCAAACTACTGGCGTCGGACTTCAAGGCCAAGAACGTCGCCGAGCTGCAGGGCCTGCTCGCGCATCCCGACCGGCGCGCACGCCTCGACGCGCAGCTCGAGCTCGCCTCGCGAGGCGATGCGAGCGTCAAGGCTTTCTCCGCCGTGGCTAACAACAAGTCCGCCGCGCCGCTGGCACGGTTGCATGCGGTCTGGGGTCTCACGCAGCTCGGGCGCCAGAACCCGAAGGTGGGCCCTGTGCTGCAGAAGCTGCTCGCGGACGCGAATGGCGAAGTGCGCGCGCAGGCCGCCAAAGGCCTGGGGGACATCAAGTTCACCAAGGCGCGCAAAGCGCTCGAAGCGCGTCTCACGGACCAGGAGCCACGCGTGGTGTTCTACGCGGCGCAAAGCCTGGGCAAGGTCGGCGATGGAACCTCCGCCACCGCGCTGGTCACGGTGCTCAAGGTCAACGACAACCACGATGCCTACGTGCGACACGCCGCCTCCTACGCACTCGCGCGCCTCAAGAACGCCGAGGTTTTGAACGCTGCGGTCGAAAATCCTTCGGCGGCCGTGCGTCTTGGCGCGGTGCTGGCGCTACGGCACATGGGCGATCCGTCGGTGGCGAAATTCCTCAACGATTCGGATGCTTCTGTGGCGCGTGAAGCCGCCACTGCCATCAACGACGCGCCCATCGCCGCCGCGTTCCCGGCGCTGGCGGCCAAGCTCGACAGCGCTCCCGTAGCCGATCCGGCGTTCGTGGTACGCGCCATCAATGCTAACTACCGGATTGGCGGTCAGCAAAACGCGCAGGCGCTGGCGCAGTACGCCACTCGTGATGCCGCCGCGGCCGGCATGCGTGCCGAAGCGCTGCTGCAGCTCGGCCTCTGGGGCAAGACACCGCAGCGCGACCGCATCGTGGGCATCTACCGTCCGATGGCCGCGCGAAATGGCAAAGCTGGCGCCGACGCATTGGCCGGCGTGCTGGCCAAGGTGTTGGGCAAGAGCCCGGAGCCCGTGCAGCTCGCCGCACTGGAGGCCATCGGCAACCTCAAGCTCCGCGAAGCCGCGCCGACATTGCTGACGACGCTCGCTGACAACCAGGCGCCGGAAACCGTCCGCGTCGGGGCACTCAAGGCGCTGGACGCATTCGACGGCGAAGAGGTGATGCGCGGCATCGAGACGGCGGAAAAGTCTGGCGTCGCTGCATTGCGCCTCGCGGCGCTGCAGATCGTCGCCGGTCGTGCGCCCGAACGTGCCCTGCCCATCATCCGTCGCTTCGCGGCGGAAGGTTCAGAGACCGAGCAACAGGCGGCATTCCTCTCCATGGGGCAATTGAAGGGACCGGAAACTCCCAAGTTGCTCGTGGGTGCGCTCGACCAGCTCGCCGCCGGCAAGGTACAGCCGGGCGCACAGCTCGAGCTGCTGACCGCGGTGGAAAAGAGCGAGGCCCCGGCCGTCAAGGCCCGTTGGGCGAAGCAGCAGGCTGCCTGGGCCGCCAGCAAGAATCCGCTGGCGCCGTATTCATTCGCGCTCGCTGGCGGTAATCCCTGGGGAGGCGCACGCCAGTTTTACGGTAACGAGGTGCTGCCCTGCGCGCGTTGCCACAAAGTGAATGGCGAAGGTGGCGAAGCCGGCCCCGACCTCACCGTCATCGGCGCGCAAAAGAATAAAGAGTTCCTGCTCGAATCCATCATCAAGCCGAACGCACACATCGCCGCGGGTTTCGACGTGGTCACGCTGCAACTCAAGAACGGCGTCACCGAGACGGGCTCCATTGCCAGCGAGACCCCCACGGAGATCGTGCTGAAGCGCGCGGACAATACATCGGCGACCATCGATCCGAAGCAGGTACAGCAGCGCGTGACCGCGCCTTCTTCGATGCCGGAAATCTATGCGCAGATACTGACGCGCGCGCAGTTGCGCGATCTCGTTGCCTTCATGAGCGTACTCACGCAGACCGAACGTCGGAACGGTGAAGAAGAGTTCGGCAAGAGCAATCGGGCGATGAGCTCGGTGACGCAGGAATCGAAAACCGGTGGGCATCCGTAAGGTCTCGCGACGCGGCGTCATCGCGAGCGCGCTCGCGGCCAGCGTCGCAAGCCAGGTGCGCGGCGAGGACAGGAAAGTGAGCAAGACTGGGAGCTGGGATTCCGTCGTCATCGGCGCGGGCGTGTTTGGCGCATGGACCGCCTGGCATCTGCGCAAGGCAGGGCAACGTGTGTTGCTGCTCGACGCTTTCGGCGCCGCGCATGCGCGTGCGTCGTCCGGCGGTGAGTCGCGGCTCACACGCGGCAGTTACGGCCGCGACGAGGTCTATACGCGTTTCGCGTTGGATTCCCTGCCACAGTGGAAATGGCTGTCGGACCTGTCGGGGCTGCCGGTGTTCCATCCCGTGGGCGTGTTGTTCTTCTTCCAGAAGCGTGAGGCGTACGTCGACGAGTCGCTGGAAGTGCACCGGCGCCTGAAGCTGCCCACGGTGGAGCTCGATCGCGCCGCGCTCGAACAGCGTTACCCGCAAGTGTTGTGGAAGGACATCGAGGTCGGGTTGCTCGAACCCCAGTTCGGCGTACTCATGGCGCGCCGCGCCGTTCAGACACTGGTGAAGCAGTTCGTGAAGGCCGGCGGCGAATATCGCATTGTCGCGGTCAAGCCGCCCGACGCGACCCAGGCACTCACATCGATCGAACTCGCGGACGGCGCATCGGTTTCCGCGGCTAACTATGTGTTCGCCTGCGGGCCATGGCTGCCGAAGGCATTCCCGCGCCTGCTCGGCCCGCGCATCTTTCCCACCCGCCAAGAGGTGTTCTTTTTCGGTGCACCCGCAGGTGATGCACGATTTGGCGCGGGCGCACTGCCCGGCTGGGCTGACTTCAACAACGGCGACATTTACTACGGCATGCCGGATCTCGAAGGCCGCGGTTTCAAGATCGCGCACGACAAACATGGTCCGCCCATCGACCCGGATCGCGGCGATCGCGTCGCATCGCCGGGCGCGCTGGCGGATGTGCGCGCCTATATGGCGAGGCGGTTTCCCGCTCTCGCTGGGGCGCC
>DASTTJ010000099.1:0-3096 GCA_035760205.1 Steroidobacteraceae bacterium
GAATACGAACGGCACGCCGCCCTCGGACACCAGCAATTCGGGCAGCAGGCAGACCGCGGTGATGTAGACCGCGCCCCACAATGTGAGTCGCGTGAGCACCTTGTCGATGTACTCGCCGGTCTGCTGGCCGGGGCGGATGCCGCGGATGAAGGCGCCCGACTTCTTGAGGTTGTCGGCCGTCTCGCGCGCGTTGAACACCAGCGCCGTATAGAAGAAGCAGAAGAAGATGATCAGGAACGCGTACAGCGTGATGTGCAGCGGCTGACCGTAGCCGAGCGTGGTCGAGAAGGTCTGCAGCGCACTGCCCCACCAGGTTTCGGTGTTGGTGCCCGCAAATCCGGCGATAGTCGCCGGGAACAGCAGCAGCGACGACGCGAAGATCGGCGGAATCACGCCTGACATGTTGAGCTTGAACGGCAGGTGCGTGGTCTGGCCGGCGTACATGCGGCGGCCCACCTGGCGCTTGGCGTAATCGACCGGAATGCGGCGCTGCGCGCGCTCCACGTACACGCAGAACGCGGTAACGCTCAGCACGACCACGATGAGCATGATGGCGAAGAGTCCGGACATCTCGCCGGTGTTGATCTGATCCACGGTCTGGCCGATGGCGCCCGGGATGCCGGCGACGATGCCGCCCAGAATGATCATGGAAATGCCGTTGCCCACGCCGCGCTCGGTGATCTGCTCACCCAGCCACATGAGGAACATGGCGCCCGTGGTCATCGTGATGGTGGCAACGAACAGGAATTGCCAGCCCGGTGCCACGACCATGCCCTGCGTCTGCAGGCCATTGGCCGTGACGAAGGATTGGAACAATGCGAGTCCCAGGGTGCTGTAACGCGTGATCTCGGTGATCTTGCGACGGCCGGATTCGCCTTCCTTGCGGTATTCCATGAGCGTCGGGACGACCATGGACATCATCTGCACGATGATGGACGCCGAAATGTACGGCATCACGCCCATCGTGAAGATGGACAGGCGCTCGAGCGCGCCGCCCGAGAACATGTTGACGATGCCGAAGATGGTCTCGGCGTTGTCTCGGAAAAAACCCGCGACGCGCTCAGGGTCGATGCCCGGCACGGGGATGTACGTGCCGATGCGATAGACGATCAGACCGCCAATCAGGAACAACAGGCGCTTGCGTACGTCGCCGAAACGCGCCGCGTCGCCGAGTATTGATGCCGGGTTCTGGACTGAGCTGTCTGCCACGATTGCCTTGTCGCCTTACTTTGTGGGCTTGGCCGTCAGTTTCGCGGGCTTGGGCTTCTCGGGCAGGGCCTCGACCGTACCGCCGGCCTTCTCGATGGCTTCACGCGCACCCTTGGTGGCGCCGATACCCTTGAGAGTCACGACCTTTTTGATCTCGCCCGACAACACGACCTTCGCCTGAGCAGCGAATGTCGGGATCACATTGGCCTTCTTCAAGGTGTCGAGATTGATGAGCGCACCTTCGACCTTGGCCAGTTCGTCGAGGCGAACCTCGGCGTGCAGGGCCTGCATCTTCGAGCGGAAGCCGACCTTCGGCATGCGACGCTGGATGGGCATCTGGCCGCCTTCGAAGCCGACCTTGTGATAGCCGCCCTTGCGCGCGCGCTGACCCTTCACGCCCCGGCCGCAGGTTTTGCCCTGGCCGGCGGAAGCGCCGCGTCCGACACGCAGGCGCGTCTTGCGGGCTCCGTGTGCGGGTTTCATGTCATTCAGTCGCATCGTCATGCCATTACTCCTGGACCTTCAGCAGGTGCGAAGCCGCGTAGATCATTCCGCGGTTCTGCGGCGTATCCGCAACTTCCACCGTCTGGTGTGGCTTGCGCAGGCCAAGCCCGCGCACCGAAGCCGAGATGTTCTTCAACTGGCCCGCGAGGCTCTTCACCAGCGTGACCTTGATCTGCTTGCTCACGCGAGGATCTCCTCCAGGCTCTTGCCGCGCTTGGCGGCAATGGTTTCCGGCGAATTCACGTTGGCCAGCGCATTGACCGTGGCGCGAACCACGTTGATCGGGTTGCGCGAGCCGTAGCTCTTGGCGAGCACGTTGCGCACGCCGGCGCACTCGAGCACCGCGCGCATGCCGCCACCGGCGATGACGCCCGTACCGTCGGATGCGGGCTGCATGTACACCATCGTCGCGCCGTGCGCGCCTTTGATGGCGAAATGCAGCGTGTCGTTCTTGAGCGCCACGTTGACCATGTTCTTGCGCGCCTGCGCCATGGCCTTGGAGATTGCGACCGGCACTTCACGCGCCTTGCCGAAACCGAAGCCCACGCGTCCGGCGCCGTCGCCTACGACAGTCAGCGCGGTGAAACCGAACTGCCTGCCGCCCTTGACGACCTTGGCCGTGCGATTGACTGCAACCAGCTTCTCGAGGAACTCGTCCTGCGCCTGGTTCTTGTTGTCGGGTCGTGCCATTTGATAGGTCCTGTTAAAACTCTAAGCCGGCTTCACGCGCGGCATCGGCCAGCGCTTTGACGCGGCCGTGATACATGAAGCCCGCGCGATCGAACGCGACCTTGGTGATTCCCGCAGCCTTGGCGGCCTCGGCGATTGCAGTGCCGACGGCCTTTGCCGCCTCCACGTTGCCGGTGCCCTTGAGGCCCTTGGCGACCGTTTCCTGCACGGTGGACGCGGTGGCGAGCACCTTGGATCCCTGCGAATCGAACACCTGCGCATAGATGTGCTGCGGGGTCCGATGAACCGTGAGACGGGCAACGCCCAGCTCGCGGATCTTCATGCGGGTCTTGATGGCGCGGCGCTGACGCCGCTCTTTCTTGGTGATCTGCATATGAGTGCCGAAGAATTACTTCTTCTTGCCCTCCTTCAGGGTGATCTGCTCACCGGAGTAGCGGACGCCCTTGCCCTTGTACGGCTCCGGGGGACGAATGGCGCGAATCTTCGCGCACACCTGACCGATCTTCTGACGGTCGATACCTTTGATGATGATTTCCGTCTGGGTCGGGGTCTGCATCTCGATGCCATCGGGAATCGGGAAGTTCACGGCGTGCGAGAAACCGAGCGTCAAGCCGAGCACCTTGCCCTGCACCGCGGCGCGGTATCCGACGCCGACCAGCTCGAGCTTGCGCTCGTATCCCTTCGACACGCCCG
>DASTTJ010000100.1:0-3325 GCA_035760205.1 Steroidobacteraceae bacterium
CTGGGCCGCCAAAAAGCCCAAGTCGCCCCCCGCGCCGCCGCCCGTGGCAACCCTGCCTGCGCCCGAGCGCGTCACCAGCGTCGAAGGCATCACCGAATACCGTCTGGCCAATGGCCTTCGCGTGCTCATGTTTCCGGATCAGTCCAAGCAGACCATCACGGTAAACATCACCTACCTGGTCGGCTCGCGCCACGAGAACTACGGCGAGACCGGTATGGCGCATCTTCTCGAACACCTGGTGTTCAAGGGCACGCCGCGCCACCCGGATATTCCCGCGGAGCTTACCGCGCACGGTTCGCGCCCTAACGGCACCACCTCGTGGGACCGCACCAACTACTTCGAAACCTTCAATGCCACCGAGGAAAACCTGCGCTGGGCTCTCGATCTCGAAGCCGATCGCATGATCAATTCCTTCATCGCCAAGAAAGATCTCGACAGCGAGATGACCGTGGTGCGCAATGAATTCGAGATGGGCGAGAACCAGCCCATCGGCGTGTTGTTCAAGCGCCTGTTGTCGGTGGCCTATGACTGGCACAACTACGCCAACACGCCTATCGGCGCTCGATCGGACATCGAAGGTGTGCCCATCGATCGGCTGCAGGCGTTCTATCGCATGTACTACCAGCCCGACAATGCGCTGCTGCTGGTGGCCGGGAAGATAGACGAGGCCGCCACACTCAAACTCGTGCAGGAATATTTCGGCGGCATTCCGCGCCCCACGCGAGTGTTGCCCACGCTGCACACCATCGAGCCCACGCAGGATGGCGAACGCCGCGTGGTATTGCGTCGCGAAGGCGACGTGCAGGCCGCGGTCATCGCGTACCACGCGCCCGCGGGCTCGCACGAGGATTCGCCGGCGTTGCAGATCCTGGGGCCGGTGATGGCGGACGCGCCATCGGGGCGGCTGTACAAAGAGCTGGTGGAAAAAGGCAAGGCGGCTGGCGTTTTCCCGGCCGCCCTGCAGTTGCGCGAGGCGGGAATGTTCGCCTTCGGCGCGCAGGTGCGTACCGAACAATCCGTCGATTCGGCGCTCGATGTGCTCATCGCCAACATCGAGAACTCCACGGCCAAGCCCATCACCGATGAGGAAGTGGAGCGCGCGCGCGCCAAGATCCTCAAGGAGATCGAGCTCAGCCTCAACAATTCCGAACGTATCGGACTCGACCTGTCCAACTGGGCCGGCATGGGCGACTGGCGTCTCATCTTCGTGAACCGCGATCGCCTGCGCGCCGTGAAGACCGCCGACGTGCAGGGTGTCTGGTCTCGCTACTTCAAACCGTCGAATCGCACCGCGGCTGTTTTCTATCCCACCAAGGGGCCGGATCGCGCGGTGATTCCCGCGACGCCCGATGTCGCGGAGCTGGTCAAGGAATACAAGGGCGACGCCGCCAAGCAGGAAGGCGAAGTCTTCGACGCCACGCCGGCCAATATCGAAGCGCGAACCCGCCGCGTGAAGCTGCCGGGCGGACTCGAACTGGCGCTGCTGCCCAAGACGACGCGCGGCGGCGCGGTGTTCGCGGCGTTGTCGTTGCGCTTCGGCGATGAGGCGAGCCTGCGCAATCAAGGTAACGTTCCGTCGATGGCCACGGCCATGCTGATGCGCGGCACTCGCAAGCACACTCGCCAACAGCTCTCGGACGAATTCGACCGGCTCAAGGCGCGCATCAACTTCAATTCCTGGGGCTCGGGCCAGTACGCCTCGATCGAAACCACGCGCGAAAACCTGCCCGCGGTGCTCACGCTGTTCACCGAAGTGCTGCGCGAACCGGCGTTCGATCCCAAGGAGCTCGAGCAACTGCGCACCGAGTGGCTCGCCTCCATGGAGCAGCAGCGCAGCGATCCTTCGGCGCTGGCGTTCACGGCCTTCCAGAAGCATCTGAAGCCCTATCGGGCCGACGATATCCGCTATGTGGAATCCATCGACGAATCCATCGCCACCACCAAGGCCGCCACGCGCGAGCAACTGGTGAAGTTCCACCAGACCTTCTTCGGCGCGCAGCCGGCGCAGATGGCAGTGGTCGGTGACTTCGACGCGGCCGCGATCGAGAAGCAGGTGGCCACGTTGTTAGGCGATTGGAAAAACGCCAAGCCGTTCACTCGGGTCGAGAACAAATACTTCGATGTGCCCGCCAAGGAAATGATCATCGAGACGCCCGACAAGGCGCAGGCGTTTTTCGTCGCCGGCCTGAACCTCGCGTTGCGCGACGATGATCCGGATTATCCGGCGATGATTTTGGGCAACTACATGCTGGGTGGTGGGTTCCTCAACTCGCGGCTCATGACGCGCATTCGCGGCAAGGACGGGCTGAGTTACGGCGTGGGCTCGCAGGTTCAAGGCGACAACTTCGACAAGAGCGGCGGGTTCCTGGCCTATGCCATCTACGCGCCGCAGAATCTGGCGAAGCTGCAGCAGGCGTTCAATGAAGAAATCGCGCGCGTGCTCGCCGAAGACTTCACGAAGGAAGAGATCGATCAGGCCAAGTCCGGCTGGCTGCAATCGCGCGGCGTATCGCGCGCGCAGGACAACGAGCTGGTGGGCAGCATCGCGCACTATCTTTTCGTTGGCCGCACGCTTGCCTGGGATGCGGAGTTCGAGAAGAAGATCATGGCGCTCGATGCCGCGCAGATTCGCGCAGCCTTTCAGCGGCACATCCAGCCGGCGAAGTTCACCATCGTGAAGGCCGGCGACTTCGCGGGAGCCTCAAAGAAGTAAGAAATGGGGACATCCCTCATTTTTCTGTAACAAACGCTCCCGCCGAACTGACCTGCGAGGGCGGTTTGGTTTGTTACAGAAAAATGAGGGATGTCCCCATTTCTGGGGAGCGTCCCCACCCAAAAAAAAGCGGCGCCACAAGGGCGCCGCTAAATGTCGATTGCTTCGTGGTTTAGAAGCGGCCGCGGCCACCGCCGCCACCACCACCACCGAAGTTGCCGCGCGGGGCGCCGCGCTCGCGCTCCTGGGCTTCATTGACCTTCAGCGGACGACCACCGAAGTCTTTGCCGTCGAGCGCCTGCATGGCGCGAGTGGCATCGGCATTCGGCATTTCAACGAAACCGAAGCCACGAGGGCGGCCGGTCTCGCGATCGTTCACGAGCGACACCTTGTCGACAGTGCCGTGGGTTGCGAAGAGGGCGCGCACCTGATCTTCGGTGGCGGAGAAAGGCAGATTTCCAACGTAAAGTTTCGTCACAAAAATCACTCACAGAAATTGAACAGGTGACAGGTCAAGCCCTGTCTGCTGGTCGCGGAATACTTTGGGGTTAGCAACACTGTGAATGCAGCGTTGTATCGACGAAGAATCAGCAAGCCGGCGGGGACGGTACA
>DASTTJ010000101.1:0-5395 GCA_035760205.1 Steroidobacteraceae bacterium
GCGCGGCGCCGGCGGCCACTGGGCGGCATCGAGGCCGGCCACCCAGATTCCGTCGTAGCTCACCAACGGATCATCGTGCGATTCGGTCAGTGTCACCGGCGCCTCGATACTGGCCGCATCGAAGTTCCGCTCCCGCGCGAGGTCCGCCAGCGTGGCCACGGCTTCGGATGCCGTGGCCTGTGGAAGCCATGGTCCCAGCGCGGAATACTCGTCCAGCAAGGCGTGCCAACGATTCACGGTCTGCTGTTCGTCGCTGCGCAGCGCACGCGAGCCGTGCCATCCGAGCTGTCGCAATGCCCCGAGGAGGCGTGGCGCCCATTCGGCGGGAGTGCGACGCGGGCCCGCCAGCGAGGCCTTTGCCTGTCGCAGACGCGCGGCGAGCGGTTCGACAGCGGTGACTTCCGCGTGCCCCAGGAATGTGGCGAGTTCATCGCCCGTGAACTCGAGCTTTCTTCCGTCGCGCACGGACGCTTCGACCGCGGCCCCCGCCATGACATCAGCGGTGTCCAGAAACGGCATGCGCAGCCAGCGCACGACTTCATCGAAGCGCAAACGCCCGGTCAGCAGCCGCAGGCTGAGCAATGCGTGCGCGATGAGCGGAAAATCGCTGAGAGGCCGGCCGCCCTCGATTGCGAACGATGTCGATGCGGTGCGCGCATCGGCGGCGATCCAGGTAGATGGGGCGAGGGTTTGCGAAAGCAGCCGCTCGTACGATCCCCGGCGCTGACGCAGCTTTGCGTCGACGATGAGCAACCGCCTTCCGGGATCGCGTTCGAGTTCGGTGCGGCACCAGGAAGCGATCAGCTCCAGCTCGTGTTCGTCATTCTCCGCCGTGGCTATGGCGGGGGCGGCCCTGGCCTGCCCACCGGCGGGAGGTGACGGTTCCTGCGCGCCCAACCGGCGAAGCGTCTCGCGGTGCGCCGCCGGCAGATCGTCGATACCTGCCGCAGACAATCGCTCCGGTGGTGGCTGAAGATCGTCGAGCCACGCGCGCAGGGGCTTGCGCTTCTGTTCGTTGGATAGTCGCTCGAGAACCGCCAGTGCTTCGGCGAGCAATTCGGATTCCGGAGAGAGTCCAAGCACGCGCGGCGTGGCGGCGATGCGCCAGTCAGACAGCGTGCGCACGGAATTCAGCAATGCGCGCGCTTCGGCGGGGCCGCCGGCATCGCGGCGCAATTCGCGCAAAGTGGCCCACTCCGCACCCGGAGGAAGCAATGCGTCCGGCAGATTGGCGCGCGCCCATTGATCCTGGAGCACACCCTCGGCGAACTGGCTAAACGTGAGGACGCGCGGCGTGTTCCAGATCGTCCGGCCCGCGTCGCGCTGTTCGAGAACCCACGCCGCGCGAATTGCGGCCTGACGTTGCGGGCTTTGCACGATCAGCGTCGCGCCCGCCTCGAGGCCTTCGAACAGAGGGGCCGGTAATCGATTTCTGTTCAATAACTTAGGAAGGCAATTTGAAGCGCGATTCCGCGTGAACGACGCGAAGTTTTTCGTCTGCCGGCTGGCTGGCGTAGGAGGACAGCAATTCATCGATGCGCACGAACACTTTCTTGAGCAGCGCCGCTTCCGGCAACAAGGTGGTCCGGAAATGGTCGCGATAAGGCACGTTGAAGCTCGTGCCCGGCGCCAGCAGCACGTGTTTCTGCTCCAGCAGATCGAGCGCGAAAGTCTGGTCGTCGAAGTTCGGGAGTTCGTCAGTCTTCACTCGCACGAACGCGTACATGGAGCCTTTTGGCGGCGCGAGATGCAGGAAGCGGCTCGTGCCCGTGGCCTCGAGAATCGCGCGGCGCGATTCGAACAGCCGCCCGCCCGGCGCGAGCAGTTCCTTGACGCTCTGATAACCGCCGAGCGCGGTCTGCACCGCCCACTGCGCGGGCACGTTGGAGCACAACCGCAACGAGGACAACAGTTCGAGTGCGGAAAGATACTCGCCGGCGCCGCGCAGGTTGCCCGAGAACGCCGCCCAGCCAACACGGTAGCCGCAGGCGCGATAGATCTTCGACAGGCCCGACATCGTGCAGCACACGGTGTCGCGCACCAGCGTCGCCATCGGAATGGACTCGACACCCTCGTAGGTCATCTGGTCGTAGATTTCGTCGCTGAACACCACCAGCTTGTTTGCCTCCGCGAGACGGGCGATGCCTTCGCACACGCCGCGCGGATAAACCGCGCCGGTGGGATTGTTAGGATTGATGACGACGATGGCGCGCGTCTTGCGCGTGACCAGCGCGGCGATCTCCTCGGGATCGGGCACGAAGCCGTTTTCGGGACGGCACGGGTAGTAGACCACCTTGCCGCCGTTCAGCGTGACCGCCGCGGACCACAACGGGTAGTCAGGGCTTGGGATCAACACTTCGTCGCCGGCATTGAGCAGCGCGCGCAGACAAAGATCGATCAGCTCGCTGACGCCGTTGCCGATGAACACCTCTTCGGCGCTGATGCCCGAGACGCCACGTATCTGCTGTTGCATGACCACGGCTTCGCGGGCCGGAAAGATGCCCTTCTGGTGGCAATAACCTTCGGCCACCGCCATGTTCTCGATCATTGCCAGGCGCATGGTTTCCGGCGTGCGGAAGCCGAAAGCCCCGGGATTGCCGATGTTCAGCGGCACGATTTCGTAGCCCTGGCGCTCGAGCTCCTGCGCGCGTCGAGCGAGGCGGCCACGGATCTCGTACTTGACGTGACGCAGGCCTTCGCTGGGGCGAATCTGGGTTTCCTGGGACATGGCGCTACCGCAATAAAATGAAAGTGAAAAGCCGGCCCGGAGAATAGCGCGAACCCCACTTCCTTGCGCAGCCCAGGGTGCCGGGAATCCGGCTCAATTCACGATATTGCCCGCGATCTGGCGCCATCTCAGGCAGGCCACCAGGTGCGATTCCGTGACGGATTCCGTGTCTGGACTTTGTTCAGCGCACCTGGGGATCGCGGAAGGACAGCGCGTGTGGAAGTGGCAACCGCTGGGTCGATCGACCGCCGAGGGTGTTTCTCCCTGCACGGCGAGCGTCCCCAGGCGGGCGCGTTCGAGCGCCGGATCGAGCAGCGGCACCGACTCTAACAACATGCGCGTGTAGGGATGGCGTGGCCGCAGAAACACTTCCTCGGTGGGCCCCTCTTCGACCACGCGGCCGAGATACATGACCAGCACGCGTTCGCAGAGCCTGCGAACCACCGCGAGATTGTGGCTCACGAAGAGGATGCTGGTACCATGTTCACGCTTGATCGCCGCGAACAGGTCGAGCAACTGCGCCTGGATCGAGACGTCGAGCGCGCTGACCGCTTCGTCGCAGACCAGTAGTTTGGGATCGAGAATCATCGCGCGGGCAATCGCCACGCGCTGACATTGTCCGCCGGAAAGTTCATGGCTGCGGCGGGCGGAGTATTCCGGCCCGAGGCCGACACTGGTCAACATGGCCGACACGCGCGATTGCCGTTGTGCGGCGTCCATGTCCGGACGGAGTGCGCGCAACGGCTCGGCAACTATGCTCTCCACGCTCATCGTGGGATCGAGACTGGCAAACGGATCCTGGAACACGATCTGCATGCCGGCGCGAATGGCGCGCAGCTCTTCGCCTTTGAGGTCCTGGATCGCACGGCCTAACCAGACGATCTGGCCGGCCGTGACCGGAGCCAGCCGCAGCAGTGCGCGGCTGAGCGTCGACTTGCCACAGCCGGACTCACCGACGATGCCAAGTGCCTCGCCGGCTTCGATTCGCAGCGATACGTCGTCCACTGCGGCCAGCGTCGCCGGACGGCGCAACCACCCGGCGTGCAAGCGGTGATTCACCCGCAGGTGGTGAACCGACAGGGGGGTTGCGCCAGCCGCTGCGGGCGCGACGCTGTGCGCGCTCCCGGCGCCCGGAGTTTCCACGCGCGGTGTAGCGGCCAGCAGAGCGCGCGTGTACTCATGATCTGGCGCCGCCAGAATGCGACCCACGGGTCCGCGTTCGACGATACGGCCATCGCGCATGACCGCCACGTCGTCGGCAAGCGCGGCGATGACACCCATGTCGTGCGTAACCACCGCCAGCGCCATGCCCCGCTCGTCGACGAGCTGGCGCAGCAGCGAAAGAATTTGCGCCTGTACCGACACGTCGAGCGCCGTGGTCGGTTCGTCGGCAATCAGAAGTCCTGGATCGCAGGCCAGCGCCATGGCGATCATGGCCCGCTGCCGCATGCCGCCCGACAGTTCGTGCGGATACTGGCGAAGCCTGCGCGGCACGTCATTCATGCGCACCTGGTCGAGCAGCGCCGCCGCCCGCCGGCGCGCTTCGCGCCAGCTCAGACCCTGGTGCGTGACCAGGGGCTCGGCAATCTGGTCGCCGATGCGCATGTGCGGCGTGAGCGAGGTCATCGGATCCTGAAAGATCATCGCCACGCGCCTGCCACGCAGCGTGGTGGCGGAGGGACCGAGCAGATCGTGCCCTTCGAGGCTCGCGCGGCCCGCGACGCGCGCATTCGCCGGCAGCAGACCCATCATCGCCAGGAACGCCTGCGTCTTGCCGGCCCCGGATTCACCGATGATCCCCAGGCATCGACCCGAAGCGATTTCGAGCGAGACGGATTCCACCGCCCATTTGGCGCCGTAGCCCACCGACAGTGCTTCGACGGACAGCATTGCGGATTCACTCATCGCGTGACTCGAACGCGTCGCGCAAACCATCGCCGAGCAGATTGAACGAGATCAGCAACACGGTGAGCAATGTGGCGGGCACCAGCAGCATCCATGGCGAAGATTCCATCTCCTGGGCACCCTCGTTGATCAGGCTGCCGAGACTGGCGAACGGCTCCTGCACTCCGAGCCCGAGGAAGCTCAGAAAACTCTCGAACAGGATCATCTGCGGGATGGTCAGTGTCGCGTAGGCAATCACGGGTCCGGCCACATTGGGCACGATGTGCCGCCAGAGAATCTGCGGCGTGCGCACGCCGCTTGCGATGGCGGCATCGATGAATTCCCGGCGTTTAAGGCCGAGCGTCTGACCACGCACGATGCGCGCCATCGTGAGCCAGCCTACCGCCCCGATGGCGATGAACAGCGCCGCGATGCTGCCGCGCTCGAACATCGTCGACAGGATGATGACGATGAACACATAAGGCAGCGCGTAGACGATGTCGACGAAACGCATCATGACCGAGTCCACACGGCCGCCCGCGTAGCCCGCGGTTGCGCCCCAGGCAACCCCGATGCACACGCTGACCAGCGCAGCAAGCACGCCGATCAACAGCGAAACACGTAAGCCCTGCATGCTGCGTGCGAACAGGTCGCGGCCAAGCCGGTCGGTGCCGAGCCAGTGCGCGGCTTCTAGCTGCGGTGGCGCCGCCTGCCGCTCCCAATCGATGTGGTCGTGGCTGTACGGCGTGATCCACGGCGCCAGCAGCGCGAGCGCCGCCAACA
>DASTTJ010000102.1:0-3667 GCA_035760205.1 Steroidobacteraceae bacterium
ATGTCCCGCGCGGCATGATCTTCGCCATCCTCGGCCCCAACGGCGCCGGGAAGACCACGCTCATGCGCATGCTCGCCACGCTGGCGAAGCCCGACGAGGGCACGGCAAGCGTGATGGGACACGAACTGACGGCGGCGCCAGACCAGGTACGCGGCTCCATTGCGATGACGGGACAGTTCGCATCGCTCGATGAAGACCTGACCGGTCGCGAGAACCTGATGTTGCTGGCCCGACTCTGGGGCTTCCGCGGGCGCACGGCGCGCGAGCGCGCGGATCAGCTGCTGGCCACGTTCGACCTGGAAGAAGCAGCCACCAAACAGGTCAAGGACTATTCGGGCGGCATGCGCCGCCGGCTGGACATCGCGGCGTCACTCATCGTGACGCCTGGCGTGCTCTTCCTCGACGAGCCGACCACGGGCCTGGACCCGGTGGCGCGCAAGAGTGTGTGGAGCATGATCCGCCAGCTCGCAGGCTCGGGAGTCACGATCCTGCTGACCACGCAGTACATGGACGAAGCGGACCAGCTCGCGGCGCGCATCGCGGTCATCGATCACGGCAAGAAGATCGCGGAGGGTACGCCGCGAGAACTGAAAGTGGCGACGGGCTCGGGCTTCCTGCATGTGGCCGTCGCAGATCCCACGCGCCTCGATGAAGCGGCCAAACTTCTCGAGAGGCATCTGGGTGGCAACGTCCAGCGCAGCGTGGAGGGTGCGACGCTTGCCATCGTGGCCAGGACGCCGCACGACGCGAACGCGGCGTTGGGGGCGCTCATCGACTCAGGAATAGAGCTCGCGGACTTCTCGATGGGCAGTCCCAGTCTCGACGAGGTGTTCTTCGCGCTCACCGGAAAGGGCAAGCCATGAACGGTCTCACTCAGGTAGCAAGGCCGCCGGCGCCGTCGGCGCTGTCCAATGCGCTGGTCTTCGGCTGGCGCGCGGTGCTCAAGTTCAAACACGTGCCGGAACAGCTCTTCGATCTCGTGATGACGCCCATCATGTTCACGCTGCTGTTCACGTTTGTGTTCGGCGGCGCGTTGGCGGGCTCGCCGCGCGACTATCTACAGATATTCCTGCCCGGCATCCTGGTGCAAACCGTGATGTTCAATGCGGTGTATTCGGGCATGGGCCTGTCGACGGATCTTGGCAAGGGGCTGTTCGATCGCTTCCGCTCGTTGCCCATCTGGTCGCTGGCGCCGTTCGCGGGGCTCATGGTGGGAGATGTGCTGCGTCACACGATTGCGGGCGGCATCATTCTCGCCATCGGTCTGATGCTGGGGTATCGCCCGGAGGCGGGCATCGTGGGTGTTCTCGCATCCTTCGTGTTGCTGGTGATCCTGGGGTTCGGCACGGGCTGGATATTCATCGTGCTGGGCCTGCTCATCCGCACGCCCATGACGGTGATGACGATCGGCTTCTCGTTCATGTTCCCGCTGGTATTCGCCTCGAACATCATGGTGGATCCAGCGACGATGCCGGGCTGGTTGCGCGCGTTCGTGGTGGTGAATCCGGTGTCGATGATGACGAGCGCGATGCGGGGACTCATGGGTGGGACGGCCACCGTTGAGCAAGTGTTGTTGGCGCTCGTCGCGCCCATCACACTCACCGTAGTGCTGGCGCCGCTGACGATCTGGCTGTATCGGAAGCATTAAGCAGCGATGCTGCGGATGATCCTGTCGTCGGAGGTCGGTTGCCGCCGGAGAAAACTCAGTTCGCTTGCGGACTCGGCGTCCAGGTGGCACAGCGCCGCCGCGGTGGATTGCGCGTGCCATGAGATGCGCAGTTTCATCGCGGCCGTGACTCGGGAAAGCGATTCGATGGCGCCTGGCGAGGCGGCCTGGTTCAGCAAACGCAGCGAATAGTCGCGGAGCAGTGCCAGTTCGTTGAGGCTCGCGAGCTGTTCCACCGGACATGACAGTTTCCACTGTTGGCGCAGCCGTTCGATGCGCGCGAGGTAACTCTCGCCAAGCAGGAGCTGGAACCAGCTTCGCTGGTAGTGGGCCATGCATTGAAGCGCCGACTCGCTCGGCAGCATCAGGAAACGGCCACGCGGCACGCGATGATTCTCGAAGGTGATCGAAGCGGTATCGGAGAGCCGCATCCGGCCATCGAACTTCGAGCTGCCGATGCGCACGGGCTGCCCGCGCAGGTCGGCGGCACAGAACAGAGTGCAAGCGCTGCCGGCGAGGGGTGCGCAGAACAGCACGATGTCCGCCACGTGGGCGAGTGACACGTAGTCGTAGGTTCCATCGACGCGGATTCCGTCGCTCGTGCGCGTCAACGTCACCGGCACATGGGCGCCAGCGGCGCGTTCGCTGCCGGCATTGGCCAGGATCAGCGAGCCGCGGTCGATGGAGTGCAACAGTTGGTGGCGCTGCAGGTTCACCTGGCTCCACCAGGGCAGCGGCACACACCGCGAAGCACACAGCGGATAGAGGTGCATCACTATGCCAATGCCGAGCGGCAAACAATCTTCCGCGACAGAGCGCGCGGTGGACGCAGCGGCTTCGAAGGTGGCCGAGGGCGTGCGGGCCGCCGGATGCAGATCCAGCGTTGCGCGCAGCCGACCGAATTCACGGCCGAACGGTTCGCACCAGACGTCGTTGTCAGTCGAGTGTGACAACGACTTTCCCCCGTGCACGACGGCTGCCGATGTACTCGAGCGCCGCGCCTGTCTCTTCGAGCGAATAGCGCCTGTCGATTGCTGTGCGCAACTTTCCTTCGCGCGCAAGATTTGCGAGAAACTCCAGCTCCGCGGTGGTGACGTTGGCGATGAAGGACGCCAGCGTCTGGTCGATGAACGCCGCGACGATTTTTCGTTTCGCCATTCCCCACAGAGGGCCGATCCACGGATCCCGCTTGGAGCCGCCGATTCCGACCAGCACACCCTTAGGCTTCAGCGCGCCGCGCAGCTTGAGCAGTCCGTGATTTCCGGCCGTGTCGAAAATCAGGTCGTAGCGCTCCGTGCCTTCGGTGAAGTCTTCTTGCGTGTAGTCGATGACGTGATCGGCGCCGAGCGAGCGCACGAGTTCGACGTTGCGTGTACTGCAGACGCCGGTTACCTCGGCGCCGTATGACTTTGCGATCTGCACCGCATAAGTCCCGACGCCGCCAGAGGCGCCGTTGATGAGCACCTTCTGGCCGGCGACGATCCGTCCATGATCGCGCAACGCCTGAAGCGCCGTGACAGCGGCAATGGGAATCGCGGCGGCTTGCTCGAATGTCATCCCGGCTGGCTTCAGGACAATGTCCGCGTCCTCGCGCGCAACCACGTATTCGGCCAGTGCGCCTCCCTTGCCGCCGAAGACTTCATCCCCGGCCTTGAAGCGAGTGACGCCAGCGCCCACCGATTCCACGATGCCGGCGAAGTCAGATCCGGTTCGCGGATGATCCGGCGCGCCGAGACCTTTGAAGAGGCGCAGGAGGCACGGCTTGCCGGTGGTCATGTGCCACTCGAAGGGATTCACGCCCGCGGCGTGCACTTTGATCAGAATTTCGCCGCTGGCCGGCACGGGTTTGGCAATGCGCTCCACCGCGAGCACGCTCGGCGCGCCGTAGCACCGCTGCATGACGGCGCGCATTGAATCGCCGTCGATGGCCTCCGGCATCGCCGCGGGGCAGGGGGATTCATAACTCAGCGCGATGGCGAGCGCGGACACAGCCGTGACGAA
>DASTTJ010000103.1:0-4008 GCA_035760205.1 Steroidobacteraceae bacterium
AGATGTTTCATGCCACGACCCTAGCGGCTCGCGCGAAATTTTCCAATGTCGTCCCCATCGCGGGACGCCTAGCTACGCAGATACCACGCGTAGTCGAGCTCGGACACCTCGGCCGAAAAGCGCGCACATTCCTGGTTCTTGATGGCGAGGAAGATCTTGAGGAAATCCTTGCCCAGCGTCTCTTCGAGGAACTTCGACTTCGCGGCAAGGTTCAGCGCCTCGCGCCAGCTTTCCGGCAGCGTCCGCTCGCCCGTCCGCGCGTATCCATTGCCCTCCACCGGTGCGCCGGGATCTAGACGCTCGCGCATCCCGTGCTCGGCGGCGCCCAGCACCGTGGCGACCGCGAGATACAGATTGGCGTCGGCCCCGCAGATGCGGTGCTCGATGTGGCGCGACGCGGGCGGGCCGGCGGGCACGCGCAGTGACACCGATCGGTTGTTGATGCCCCAGATGGGCGCGATCGGCGCGTAGCTTTCGCTGACGAAGCGGCGGTAGGAGTTGGCGTTGGGCGCGAACACCGCCATGGATTCCGCCATGGTGGCTTTCATGCCGCCGATGGCGTGGCGCAGGCTTTGGGTTCCAGCCGGGTCGTCGCTCGCAAAAGTGTTCACGCCCGCGGTGTCATTCATGCTCACGTGGACATGCAGGCCGCTGCCCGCGCGTTCCGTGAAAGGCTTGGCCATGAAGCAGGCGATGAGCCCATGTTTCTGCGCTACGCCGCGAAGCACGCGCTTGAACACCACCGCTTCGTCCACCGCTTGCAGCGCATCGTCACGGTGATGCAGCGTGATCTCGAACTGCCCCGGCGAGTACTCGGACATCAGCGTTTCGGCGGGCAATCCCTGCGCCGTGGCCGCGGTGTACACGTCGTTGAACATCGGCGCCAGGTCGTCGAGCCGCTGCAGGCTGTAGGCGTCTATCTTCCCTCGTTCACTGGCACGGCCGCCGCCCGCGGGCACCAGGCGCCCGCCCGGCTCTTCCTTCAGTAGATAGAACTCGAGTTCGCAGGCGACCACGGGCGTGAGCCCCACGCGCGCGAAACCCTCCACCGCGCGCACCAGCGCATGGCGAGGATCCGCCGCGGCCGGCTGACCATTGCGATCGAACATCGTCAGCAGAAGCTGGCCGGTGGGCGCGGCCAGCCACGGCGCGGGTTTGAGGCTGCGCGCCACCGGGCGCGCCGTCATGTCAGCGTCGCCCGTGTCCCAGACCAATCCCGTGTCGTCGACGTCTTTGCCGGTGATGTCGAGCCCGAGGATGGAGCCGGCCACCTGCCGCCCCGAGTCGAAGATGCGCTCCAGTTCTTCGCGACGAATGGCCTTGCCGCGCAATACACCCGAAGGATCGGTGATCATGATCTGCACCGCGTGGATGCTGGGATGCGCGGTGAGAAAGGCTTCGAGCTCGGCCTTGTTTGCGAGTTGCACGTGCTCGCTCACGATAAGTTGCTCACGACGGGCTGCCCACTTCGCGCAGGCACGCGTGCAGGTGCTTGAGCAATGTGTCCGCATGCGCGGTGGTGGTGACCGGCGAACACAGCATCATGTTGTGAAACGGCGTGAGCAACAGGCCACGATTCAGCAGATACAGATGAATGGCGTGCTCCAGCTCGGGCCAGGCAGCGCGCTCGGACTCCTCACCATTGCGCGCGGCCTTGCCGAAGCCGAACTCGAGCCGAGCGCCTACGCGCGCTACGTGCCACGAGAGCGTTTCGGCGGCGAACAGGCGCCCCAGGCCTTCGGAAAGATACGTGGCGCAGTCATGCATCGCCTGGTAGTTAGCCGGTGTCATGAGCTCATCGAGGCTGGCCTCGAGACAGGCCATCGCCAGTGCATTTGCCGAGAGCGTGGTGCCCATGCCCGAATGCCCACCCGCCCGGTCTTCCTGTACGCGCCGCATGCCGGCTTCCACTTCCGCCGTGAAGCCGAACACCGCGCAGGGCATTCCACCGGCAATCGCCTTGCCGCACACCCAGAGGTCCGGTTCGAGGTTCTGCGCGCGCGCATATCCGCCGCGCGCCGTGGAGAGCGTGTGTGTCTCGTCAATGATGAGCAGCACGTGCAGGCGCCGCGTGAGCTCGCGTAGTTGGCGCAGGAACCCCTCTTCCGGCAGCACCATGCCGATGTTGGTCATCACGGGCTCGGCGATGACCGCCGCCGTGCGGCTGCGGGACAACACGCGTTCGACCGCGGCGATGTCGTTGAACGGCACCGCATCGGTCGTGGTGCTCACGTCGTGATTCATGCCAACGAGCCCGGCGCGCGCGCGCGTGCCCCCTTCCCATGACCGCACCAGCGTCTCTTCCACCGTGCCGTGATAGCAGCCATCGAACACCAGCATGCGCTGGCGTCCCGTGATCGCGCGCGCCCAGCGCAACGCCGCGCGATTGGCGTCGGTGGCCGTCTGCGTCATCTGCCAGAACGGCAGGCCGAACATTTTCGCGAGTTTTTCGCCGACGCGCGCCACGCGCTCCGCGGGCAACATCGAAGTGATACCCATGGCGCCGGTCTCGGCCAACGCCCGCGCAATCGCCGGCGGCGAATGGCCGAACATCGCGCCCGTGTCGCCGAAGCAGAAATCGAGGTAGGTGTTGCCGTCGACGTCTTCGACTTCGACGCCGCGCGCCTTGCGCACGAACAGCGGATGCGGCGTGCTCCAGTCCCGCATCCAGTGCATGGGCACGCCATTGAGCCAGTGTGCCGCGCTGAGCTTCGCGAGCCGCGCGGACTCGGCGTGCGTGGCATTGAACGTTTCGCGCTCGCGCGCCGCGAGCCTGGCCAGCGCGTCGCTGTTGATGCCCGGTCGGCGCGCGTAATTCACGGCGAGGTTATCTGCGCGCCTTCCGCGCGGGCTTGGCTTTGGCCTTGGCCTTCTTTGCCGCGGGCTTGCGCGCGCTGGCGCTGGCCTTCTCTACCGGCTTCGGAGCATCGGCCTTCGGAGTTTCAGCCTTGGCGGGTTCCGTCTTGGCGGGCTCGGCCTTCGCGTCGGCTTTCGCATCGGTTTTCGTTTCGGCCTTGGCTTCCTCCTTGTCCGCGCCCGCGAGGTTGCGCTTGTTGTCCTTGTCCCCTTTGAAATCCGTCTCGTACCAGCCCGAGCCCTTCAGCCGGAACACGGGGGCGGACATGAGCTTCTTGAGCCCTTTTTTGCCGCAACTGGGGCACTTCGTGAGCGGCTTGTCGTTGATCTTCTGCAGGACTTCTTCGTCGTAGCCGCAGTGTGGACATTCGTATTCGTAGAAAGGCATTGGATCCCCGGATTTTCGTGCGCTGCGATTATAGCGGCGGAATCCGGATCGACCGAGTCGGCAAATTGGGGCCCGCGGGGCAATTCGCGCCGGTAGCTTCCAATCAGAACCCTGGAGGCCATGGCGGTGAGAACCGATGTCTGGCGGGGATTCCAGACGTAGATGTCGCCATCCGGCCGACTGTAGTAGGCCGCATAGCAGCGGATGTGGCGATTGCGGTGGCGCCATCCGATCGCTCGAGCTGGCGATGCCAGGATACCGGGAGCCTCCGGGTTCTTTCGTGCTGATGTGGAACCCCGACCATGCTGTGATCCTGGTGTGGTGTCTTCGCCAGCAGGGCAATTCCTCACGCGCCTCGGATTTTGCCCGCGTGTTAGAACTGCAGATCGCACCTCCAGTCACTCCCGGCGTGATGGACGGTTTGCAGGCGCGGATGGCAGCGGCCATCGGTGATCGGCGCGCGCTGGTGCAGCACCTCGAAAGACTGGTGAAAACAAAATCGATGGCGTTCGCCTTCGCTCGCCACGAGCCGATGATCCAGCCCTATCTACACGACCCACAAGTGAAGGCTCTGCTGGACACGCTCGACGCGCGCCGCGCCGAGTGGCGCAAGATCATCCCGAAGAGCAGCATGCGCGTACCCATTCCGGCGGGTTAGCGTCACGCCCGCGCGGCGACAGCGACTCCGACGATGATCAATGCGGTGCCGAGCGCATAACGCATCGTGATGGACTCATCGAAGAACAGATATCCGGCCGCCGGAA
>DASTTJ010000104.1:0-2725 GCA_035760205.1 Steroidobacteraceae bacterium
AAGCAGTACTGCTGGAGCAACCTGTTGGGGATGGTCGCCGAGCTCAACAAGTACGACGAAGCGACCAGGCGTCGCTTGTTGATCTACTCGGACTCGTGGTTTCACATCACGCGGCGCGGTGGTTTTTTCGGCGTGCACAACCATCCGATGGCGAGCTGGTCGGGCGTCTACTGCGTGGATCCGGGCAAACACGATGCCGACAAGCCCGACAGCGGGCTGCTGACTTTCGTGAATCCGGCGACGACCAGCGCGATGTATCTCGATGCCGCGAATGCGAATCTGCTCGGGCCGTTCGGCTATGGCATCCGCAACGTGAAATTCGAGCCGGGGCAGCTGGTGCTGTTCCCGTCGTGGATCCTGCACGACGTGAAGCCGTATGAAGGAGAAGGCGAACGGATCACCGTCGCCTTCAACTGCTGGTTCTCGCTGAAGGACGAGCCGCCGCCGGCCTAGCCCCTGCAGCCTTGGGGTCCCAGCGGGCACTTGCCAACGCTGCGCATCTTCTCGCGATAGTTATCCATTTCTTCGACCTGCGTTCGCACCTGCGCCTGCGTGAGGCACTTGAGCGTGGGAATGTTGCTGCCGATTTCCTTGACGCGTTTGCAGAAGACGATTTCGCCGTCTTTGCGAAGCTTCACGAAATCTTTCGTGGCGTCGATCAGGCGCGCGTCGATTTCCGCCGCAACCTCGGCTTCGGTGACCGTTTTCCAGTCGTGACCCTTGCCGCCGGAGCGCGAGATGGTGGCCTCGCCGGCCGCAGGCGGCCTCGCCGAGCATGCCACCATCATCAGGGCCGCGAGGCCTGTAACCAGAGCTTTGTACGCCATGTGAGTTCTCCCATGAACTGGCGCCGGCGGGCATTAGCTTCCGCTGCAACCTCGGCTCAGCGTGCACTTTGCGTTGCTGCGCATGCGATCGCGCATGTCTTCCATGGTCTCGACCTGATTGCGCAGCTGCGATTCGGTCATGCATTGCATCGTCGGAATGGTGCTCCCGATGACCTTCTCGCGCTTGCAATAAAGGGTTTTGCCGTCGCGCTCCACGACCTTGTAGCCGCGCGCAGCGTCCTGGAATTTCTTCTCGAGTGCCGCGGCGGTGTCGCCTTCTGTTTGGGCAGCCGGCTCTGGCTTGGCCGACGCGGCAGCGACCGGCGCCGTTGCGCCGGGTACGTCATTGGCATCAGGCTGGGACGCACAGGCCGCCAGGAGCGCGACGCAGATGCCAAGGGCCAGGGACGGGATGAACTTGTTGCTCGACATGACTCTTGAAACCTCCTAACGCACACGCTTGAAGCGTGCTGAACGGCCCCTCTTATCGGCTATTCGAAACGTACCCAGGCTGGCGCGCATGATCGTAACCGAATCACCGGTGTCGATCGTCAGCGAAACATCGCTGTCCTGCTGGCGCCACGTCTGCCCATTATCCAGGCCGAGCACGATCATCCCATCGTCCGCACGGCGAAAGGAAGTGACCACACCCTTGATTTCCCGCAGTTCTTCGCGCTGGACGTCACGATTCCCCGGTGGGGCAACGATGTCGGTGTTCGCACCAAACATATTCTCCGCCGATGGCGGCGGTGAATCTGTGCCGTTTTGTAGCTGGGCAATCGCCTTGTCGAAACAGGCCAGCCGCTCGGCGTCCCGGCGCAGCGAAACGCAGGCTTTGAGGTGGCTGGGAAGCTCTTCGGCGGCCGGAGTGGGTTGGGCGGCGAGCATTGCGGTCGTCGCGGCGATGAGGGTCAAGAACTTCAAGATTCGCTGCCTGTGATGGAAACTTCGTCGCGATAATAATCTTTGATGGCCGGGACCGCGGTTCGGATCAGCTCGCGTTCCCCGCGGGTAAGCGCGGGGTGCCACGTGTCGAATATGAGTATGGCCCTGGGAACCTCACTATCGTTCCATGCCTCGTGTTCGATCGTGTCATCGAACACCCAGGCTTTGCCCACCTCCCATTCGCGCGTCTCCGAGCCCACGCGAAAACGGCACTGTGGTGGCACCAACAGCGGCAGATGTACGATGAGGCGGGAGTTGGTGACGCCGGTGTGCGACGGGATGTGCGACTTGCGATCGAGGATGGAAAAGAACGCCGTGGGCGCGTAGCCCGGTACATCCGCGTACGGCGCTTTCGCCAGCAGGGCGGCGGTCCTCGGGCAACGGTCCGCATGCGCATCGATACGCACTCCGTCGCGCCAGAGGAAGAACGCGCTCCACTTTCGCGAGCGGTTGAGTTCCGCCCACTGGTCGAGCGGCACTCCGTCCGGATGCGCTATGTACGGCACTATCCCCGCGGCATCCTCGCGCAGCGCCCGCTCGCACTCCGCGCGGATCTCAGGAGTAGCCGCTTCGAATTCGGCGAGCCAGGAAAACTGCTCGCGCGGGTAGAACTCGAGCTCGGGCAATTTCGGGACGTGCAGAAACGTCGGCTGCGCGTGATAGATGCGCCGCTTGCCGAGCAGCGCCGCGAGACCATGTTCGGCCCTCTCGAGCTCGGAGCCCGCGTGGGTCGCGCGCGTTTCGACGAGCGTCTGGTCGAGATGGGCGGCCAGAGCCTGATCGTTGTTGCGGACTGCATCGAATGCGCGCTGCAGCGGCTCGCGCAAGACGTTCGGCAGACGCGCGTTTGGCGTCAGTACCTGCAGCGCGTGCTGGTAGACGGTGGCAGCCGCCTTGGGCTTGCCGCGGCGGACCAGCAATTCGGCCTTCTGCAACAGCGCGAGCAGATGGCG
>DASTTJ010000105.1:0-8636 GCA_035760205.1 Steroidobacteraceae bacterium
GGGTCCAGATGTTTGCCGGCGGCGTCCAGTTCATGAAGGAATAACTGTCGAAACCCAGAGTGCAACCCTGGTTGTCCTTGGCGGACAGGAGGTGAATGATCCAGCGCGAATTCGGCGTCCCGCCAGTGCGCCCGAAGAGGATGAACTTCGCATTGACTGTATCCGGAGGGAAGACAGCGCCCGGATCGAAACGGATTCGCCACCGAATGAATGCGGAATCACCCATGGCGCGGGATCCGCCAACATTGGGAGTAACCCAGCCAGCGTTGAATTGATGTTCGCTGAAGTTGCAGGTCGGGCTCGAAGGACTACAGCCGTGGATCAGGACACGCGGAGCCGCGGTGCCATTCCAGCCTTCGTTAGTCGTGTGCGTCGTCTGCCACGTGGTGGTCGACTGCGCATAGCGATTCGCGAAGTTGTACATGTTCGTACCGGACTGGTTCAGGTTGTTGAAGTCCGCACGGAACCACGTGGCGACCTGAGCTTCGGCTGGTGAAAATGCCGCGGAGCCGGCGTAGACGCCGAACATCGCAATGGAGAGAAGAAGAATACGTGCAGGACTCATCAGGTCTGCTCCCACTCAAAAGTTTGATACGGACCGAAAGATGCGCCCGCGTACAGGAGCGCAAGAATACCGGCTTGAAGTTGGATCACAATTGTCTGCCATAACCGACATTGACTACTCGATTCGCCGAGTTAGCCCTCGTCATAATGTGAATGAAGTCAAACACTATGTTCGCTCGTTGTTTGGGCTTTGATTCGCATTTTCCGAAATCTGCGGTCGCATCGCGGCGTCTCCTGACAGCGACGTTGGAGTATTATCGCGCCGCGGTCGATTGGCGCTCGTATTCGTATTAAGGCTTCGCCCGAATAGCTCGATGAATCCACAAAATTTCAATGCCCCCACTCTCTCGGTGGTGATCGGCACTCTCAATCGTTGCGACAGTCTGCCCCGGGCCATCGACAGCCTCCTCCGCCAGGATTGTCCCGCGGACCGAGTCGAGATCATCGTGGTCGACAACGGCTCCACCGACGCCACCGCTGATGTCGCCAAGGCCTATTCCGCCCAGCATCTGCGCGTGCGTTATGTCCTGGAGCCGAAGCTAGGACTATCAAACGCACGCAATGCAGGCATCGCCAACGCTCGCGGCGCCTTCGTCGGCTTTTTCGATGACGACGCCACCGCCGAACCACAATGGGCCGCGACCGTACTGTCGATCATCGACAGCGATCCGGAAGTCGGTGCCATCGGCGGCCCAATCGTTGTGGAATGGCCGTCCGGCAAGCCGGACTGGATGCCGCCGACTCGTGAGGGCTACTACGGCCACTGCGATTACGGCCCCACGCGCCGGCTGCTCACATACCCGGAATATCCCTTCGGCAGCAACATGATCATCCGTCGCGAGCGCCTCACGCGCATCGGTGGCTTGCGCGACTCAGTGGGTCCCAAGGGCAAGAACATGATGTCGGCCGGCGAGCAAGACCTCTTCATGCGCCTCACCGCCGATCCGCTGCGCATTGTTTACGATCCGGCAGCCGTGGTGCATCACTGGATTTTCGCCAATCAGGTCACGAAACAGTGGTTGATGCGCCGCTCGATGAAGCACGGCCTCAGCAATACCCGCATGATGAACGTGATCCATGCGGGCAGACGCGGCTATTGGTTGATCCTGGGGTCGCTCGCGGCATGGCGCTGCGCAGTTGGCGCCCTCTCCGGCAGCGTCGCCTGGCTGCGCCGTCAGCCGTCCGTCGTGGTGACGTCACGATTCGCAACCATGATGTACTGGAACGGCATCGTGCGCGGCTCGTTCGCCAATCTGTTTGCACGATAAATACACGGCTCGCGCGCCATGACCATCTTCGCAGTATTGCTGTTGCTCCCAGGCACGATCTTGGCGCTATTCGGCGCTTACCAGATCGGACTGCTGCTGCTTAGTCTGGTCTATAACTTTCTGCACCGCCGCGACGTACTGATCACCACTCCGCCGGACAAGCGTTTCGTGGTCATTGTGCCGGCCCACAACGAAGAGTTACTCATCGGCCGCACGGTCGACACCATCCTCGGATCTAACTATCCGCGCGAACTGCTGCACCTGGTGGTGGTGGCGGACAATTGCAACGACGCCACCGCGAACATCGTGCGCGCGCACGGCGGCACGTGCTTCGAGCGCCACGACCTCGAGCGCCGCGGCAAGCCCTATGCACTCGACTGGACCATCCGCAAGCTCGATCTCAACGCCTATGACGGCCTGATCATCATCGACGCTGATACGGAGATCCACCCCGAATTCCTCGCCCGCATGGACGCCTATCTGAAGCGCGGCCACCAGGCTATGCAGGGCTACTTCGGCGTCCAGAATCCGGACCAGAACTGGCTCACGCGCCTCGCGCTGCTGCCGGGCACGCTCAAGTTCAAACTACACTTTCCCGGCAAAGAACTCGTTGGCCTGTCGTGTCCGCTCGCGGGGAACGGCATGTGCTTCGACATTGGCCTCATCAAGAAGTACGGCTGGCACGCGTTCTCCATCACCGAAAACTGGGAATACTGGGTGCTGCTCACGCTCGATGGCGTCCGCGTGGCATCTGCGCCCGAAGCCATCATCTATTCTCAAGTGGCTAAGTCACTCAAGTCCGGTGAAACACAGCGCATGCGCTGGATGCGTGGCCGCATCGGCACGCTGCTCAGTTACGGCGGCCGGCTGCTGCGCCGTGGCCTGCTCGATTTTGACGCCCGCAAAATCGACGCTGTGCTCGAACTGGCCAAACCCTCGCACGCTATGTATCTCGCGTGGAGCATGCTTTATCTCGCCGGCACGGCAGCGCTGTGGTTCTGGGGAGGAACGGCCTACTGGCAATTCGTGCTGGCAGTGGCCATCGTCGCCTCGCAGCTCGCATTCCTCATCCTGGGCTTCGCCATCGACCGTCCGCCGTGGCGCACCTGGGTGGCACTGCTCATGGTGCCCTGGTACGTCGCCTGGAAGCTCGTGGTAAGCCTGCGTGGATTGTTAGGCCTGCGCGACCGCACCTGGGTGCGGACCAAGCGCAACAATTCCTAGAGTCGCTACCTCGCGGCGACCGGCTCGAGCCAGTAGAGGATCGGACCCACCGGTTTCAGATGCAGCGCAAGGCGCTTGAGCGACGGCTTGCGGGAAGCGTGGAAGTTGCTGTCCGGCAGCTCATCGCGCACCTTCAGACCGGTGTTTGAAAAATGCTGTCGCCATTGCTGGTTAGACTGAAAACACACACCGACCCCGGCGGTATTCGCGCCCATGGCGTGGGTGAATTTCGCGATGCTGCGCATCGACGTCAGCGAATAGATGAGCCAGCCCGGCACACCGTCGACCACCATGCCGTCATAGCGGTTTTCCCAGACGCACACGCGGCCCCGCGACGACAGCAGACGGCGGCATTGCGCGAGTGTGCCTTCGATGTTGATGAGCGACTGGCGATAGGTATCACCCACCAGGTGATGCAGCAGCCAGTTGCAACAGACGATGTCGAAGGGGCCGGCGATGGGCTGCAGCTCGGTGGCCGAGCCCTTCACGACCTTCTTGCGCGGATTCGGCGTGTTCTTGGCGAGCAGCGGGTCGGACAGGTCCACCACCACCGCGGTGGCTTCCGGGTAGTTGCGCAGTACGAGGTCAGCAAAATTGCCGTTGCCGCCGCCCACATCCAGCAGGCTGAACTTGCCATCGGGGAAGTCGCGGTCGATGAGCGCTTTCAGCTTGAGCCAGCGGGCCTCGTACATGTAATCGACATCGAAGGCCTCGGTCTGGCTGTCATCGAGAACGCGGATATTTTCCATTCGGGGATCTCGCCATAGGGCAGCGGGGCACGCCACATAAGTTGAAGCGCAGCTACGGTCGTCGTGAGCCAATTCACAGATTACCTCAACAGGAGGTACGCGAAGCTCCAGACCCGCTTCGTTATATAGCAGTCTGATTTCCGTCTCCGGACATCGTTCCGGCAGGACATGCTTGCGCTAGTCATAATTCGGCGCCGGTCTCGCACCGCGCGCCCTGTTGTCATGAGAGTAATTAGATAACGATGAGCACGACACCCCCCGAAGCTCCGCCTGGCAGCACCGCTCCCGCCAAGCCGCGCCAGTCGAGCGCGCGAGTGCTGGTGCGCAACGTGCTGTCGAACTGGACCGGCCTGGTGCTCAACATGGCGGTGGCGCTGTTCATGTCACCGTTCCTCGTTCGCAGCCTGGGCGACGTCTGGTACGGCATGTGGGTGCTGATCCGCTCAACCACCGGATACATGGGCATGCTCGACGCCGGTGTGCGCGTCGCGGTGGTCAAATTCGTCGCGCGCGCCGATGCGAGCGGAGAATCCGCGGACATCAATCGCACGGTGAGCACCGCCTATTTTCTGTATTGCTGTGTGACCGTTGTGGTTGGCCTGGGCACGGTCGCCCTTGCCATCGCGTTCCCGTACATCTTCAAACTTTCGCCGGACACGCTCGTGGTCACGCGCATCGTCGTGCTGATCGCCGGCGTCTCACTCGGCGTCAGCCTCTTGTCCGCGGTGGCTGGCGGCATCCTCACCGGCATGCAGCGGTTCGATATCTCCAACCAGATCGGCATCGCCACCCTGATCATCCGCACCATCGTCATCGTGGCGGTGATCCTCATGGGTTACGGGATCATCGCGCTTGCCATCACGCACCTGGCCATGCAGGTGATGAACTGGTTCGTGATTTCCTGGTTCGCGCGAAAGATACGCCCCGACATCAAGGTCGACGTGCGCGAAGCGAACAAGGAATCCGCGAAGAAACTCTACGGCTATGGCTCCGCCAACGTCATCAGCGGGCTTGGCGATCTGCTGCTGTTCCGCACCGGCGAGGTGCTGGCGGCGATGTTCATCGGCCCCGCAGCCGTCACCTATTACGCCATCGCGGGCACGCTGCTCGAATACCTGCAGAAGCTGGTCATCACGATGGCGCAGACCCTGCATCCCTTCTCGAGCGCCAAACAAGCGATCGGCGATGACCGCAGCCTGCAGGCCGTGGCGCTGGTCAGCACCAAGCTGTGTTTCCTGATCGCGCTGCCCGTGACTGCCGGCATCGTGATCTTCGGCCACGCATTCATCGGCGCGTGGATGGGCGCAAGTTACGCCGCGCAGGCGGGTCCGTTGCTCATGGCCATGGCCGCGGGGCGTCTGTTCTGGATCGCGCAGTCGGGCACCTTCCAGATTCTGCTGGGCGCGGGCCGCCACCAGCAGGCCATGATCATCAACGTGCTCACGGGCGCATTCAGCTTCCTCGGCGGCATGCTGCTCATCCAGGAGTACGGCCTGCTCGGCATGACCATCGGCGCCGCCATCCCGGTGGTGGTGATCCACGGAATCATCACGCCCGTCTACACGATGCGCACGCTCAAGATTCCGTTCGGACGTTATCTGATGGAATCGATGCTACGGCCGATTGCGGCCAGCGCGCCCTTCGTGCTCGCGCTGCTGGCGATCCAGCACTGGTTCGCCCCGCAGTCATTGTGGTCCATCGCCGCGGCAGGTCTGGTCGCCTCGCCGGTGCTGGTGCTGTCGTCTTACTACCTCGCCTTCAACCGGGAAGACCGGGTGCGTTACCTGCATCGCTTCATTCCCTCGACGCGTAAGCGCGCCGCGTGAAAGCGCGATCACTGATCCTGATGAAGTGGCCGACGAATGTCGGTTATGCCATCGGCGCGCTGGAGAAGCTGTTCTACGAAACGGCGCTGGAGCTTGGCGAGGGCGACGCCTCCGCCGTGCACTTCG
The DNA here is from genome assembly GCA_035760205.1 of Steroidobacteraceae bacterium. Classification (GTDB taxonomy): domain Bacteria; phylum Pseudomonadota; class Gammaproteobacteria; order Steroidobacterales; family Steroidobacteraceae; genus CADEED01. The sequence continues at coordinate 5,758 of DASTTJ010000105.1, forward strand.
GCTACACCGACACCGCGCCGGGACGGCCGGCGACGCTGCCCGAAAACTTCGGGAGCTACCACACCTTCGACATCAACCATCCCACGCCGGATATGCTGGCGAAGCTGCGTGAACTCGTGACACGCGAGCGCATCGACTTCGCGATGCCCTTCGACATCCAGCCCGCCCATCCCATGTTCAAGGTCATGCGCGCCGCGGGAGTCCGCACCATCGTCCCGTATTGGGGCGCACCGATTTCCGGCGTGAGCCCACCGTGGAAGCGCCTGCTCAAGCGCGCGCTGCTCGCCGCCGACTCCTCACGCGCCGATGGCCTGATCTTCGAATCACAGGCCATGGCGGATCTCGCCATCCTGGGACGTGGTGTGCCGGCCGATCGCGTCGATGTGGTGTACTTAGGCGTCGACACGGAAAAGTTCCAGCCGGACCGCGACAGCGACTACGTTCACTCAGCGCTCGGTATTCCGAAGGACCGCAAGGTGTTCGTGTTCACCGGGCATTGCACGCAGCGCAAGGGCATCCGGACGCTGATCGACGCCGCCATCGAAGTGCTGCACAAGCGCGGCCGCACCGATGTGTGCTTCCTGTTGTGCGGCAACTCGGGCGATGAGAGCAAGCCGTATGAAGCGTTGTACGAGCATCTGCCGATCGCCCCGTGGATACGCTTTCTCGGCTACCGTCGCGACGTCGTGCAGATATTCCAGAGCGCGTACTGCGGCGTCATCCCGTCGTCGGGCTGGGATTCTTTCACGCTGAGCTCGGTCGAGATGTCGGCCTGCGGCCTGCCCATCATCGCCTCGAGACTTCAGGGGCTGGCCGAGGCGGTACTACACGAGAAGACGGGGCTGAATTTCGAGCCTGGCAATTCGCAGGCACTCGCCGACTGCATCGAACGCATGGCCGACAATCCGGCGCTTGCGCGCGCCTTCGGCGCTGCCGGGCGGCAACGCGCCGTCTGCGAGCTCACGCTGGCGAAGCAGAAGGCGGGATTGCTGCGCGCCATCAGGCGCCGTCTGCCAGCCGCGCCCGGCTGACTAGCCGCTTCAGCGCCTGGCCAGCGCTCCTTCGTAGAACCGTTCGTGTGCGGCCACCATGTGGCCCACGGTGAAACGCTGCTGGAAGGCCTCTCCCGCCTGCGCGCCTAGCTTCGCCGCCAGCGCCCCATCCGCGGACAGGCGTGCGATGCCGGCGGCCAGCGCCGGCGCGTCTGCCGGAGGCACGACGAGGGCGCAAGTACCGTCGCCGCCCACCAGGTTGCGGTTGTCGCCGACGTCGGTGACGACGATTGGCAGGCGCGCCGCCATGGCTTCGAGCAGCGTGAGCGGCATTGCCTCCCACAGTGAAGACATCACGAACATGTCGAAGGCCGGCAGGATCTGCTGTACGTCCTTGCGCCAGCCTGTGAAATGCACCCGCTCGCCCAAGCCCAGGTCTGCGGCCTCCTTGCGTAGCGCCTGCTCGAGCGGCCCGCCGCCGACGATCAGGAACTTCACATCCGGTGCTCCCGCGAGCACGCTGCGCGCAGCCTGCAACAGATGAGTCACGCCCTTCTGGCGCGACAGCACGGCGATGGTTCCAATGACGCGATCCCGTTCGCCGAAGCCGAATTCGGCACGCATGCGCGCGCGATGCGCCGGGTCGCCCACGAAGGGATTCGGCTGCACGCCATTCATGACGGTGCGGATGCGCGCCGGATTGACGCGGTGATGCTTGATGATGGCCGCGCGCTGCTGGTCCGCCACGGCGATCAGCGCCGAAGCGGGGCGCGAGAGCATGCGCTCCATGAACATGCGTTTGGACTCGGCGTAGGGATAGTTGCCGTAATGAAAGCTGTGCGCCCAGAAAGGCATGAGACCGAGGTAGCCGATCGGACCGGCGGCCGCCAGCGGCGGCTCACCATGGCTGTGCACGATGTGGGGACGCAGGCGACGCAACGTGCGAAAGAGATCCAGCGGCGCGAGATGCCGGCGGCTGCGCTTGTATTCGCTCATGAGCACCACTTCGGCGCCTTCCGTCCGCAGTTTCTCGCCCAATGTGCCGATGCCACGCGTGCATACCACCGTGACTTCGAAGCGAGCCGGGTCGAGACCGCGCGCCAGATGTCCGATGACGTTCTCGAGGCCGCCGAAGTCCATGGCGCCCGTGAGCTGCACTACCTTGATGCGGCCCCGGCCGGCGGAATCGTTCATGGCGCCGCACCAGAGTTGCGGCTAACTACCGTGGCGCGCCGGCGGCTGCGTTTACCCTTCTCTTCGCCGTCGACGAGACCCACGATGCGTTTGGTGGCAACCGTGAGGCCACACAGCAGGAACAGGTGCGGATAACTCAAGCCGCCGAGGAATGTGCCGCAGACCGCGAAGGCGACTACCGCCATCGCCAGGATGCTCGGCCACGCATCGGGAATCTTTGCTGCCGCACCCTGGGCGATGAGCTTTGCGCGCATTTTCATGTTGTCGATGACCGTGGAAATGATGAGCCAGAGGAGCAGTCCGAGACCTACGTAGCCGTATTCGCCCAGCGTCCGGAAAAAGATGCTGTGCGCGGAGAACCAGCGGTTCTGCGCCGAACCGAGATTGGCGCCGCCCAGGTAATAGCGGCCATACGCCGAGGCGAAATTGCCAGCGCCCACGCCCAGCGGATAGTCGATTGCCATCTTCATGGACGCCTTCCAGGTCGTGATGCGCGCCTGCGCTGAAGTGTCTTCGGAAGTATTGCTGATGCCGCTCATGCGGGTCAGGTAGCTCGACGGCGCGAGCGCGAGCACGCCGAGCAGTGCCACGAATATGACGACGACGCCCAGCGCCCGCCTGCCGCTCATGAACCACCAGTAGAACAACACCGCCGCAATCACACCCAGTGAGCCGCCGCGTGAAGACGTGCCG
>DASTTJ010000106.1:0-5583 GCA_035760205.1 Steroidobacteraceae bacterium
GCAGCAGTAGTTTGTCGAGAGTGATCGTAAATACCCCAGCTCTCTCACGCCCATTGCTTTCATGGGCGACAGTGTCGGCCTTTCGCCATCGAGGAAAAACACTTCCACCGGAAAAGCAGGAAATCCTCCGTCGGCCGAGCCGATTTCAGTTCACCAGGCTGTTTGGAACGACCTCCTGAAGTCTGACGCCTTAACCGACGGGCAGTACCAAGGAGAATTCCGCGCCGCCAGTCGCGCGCCGCCGCATGTTCAGTTGACCGCCGTGCGCCAATGCGACGTGGCGCGCAACGGAAAGACCAATGCCGCCGCCGCCCGGCTTCGTGGAGAAGAACGGCGTGAGTAACTTGGCGGGCTCTACGTCGGGCAGGCCACGACCGTTGTCGCGCACCTCGAATGCGATCTGCGTGACCGACTGATTGCATACGATCTCGATGCGCGGCGACGGGATGCCTTCCACGGCTTCAACCGCGTTACGGAGCAGATTGATCAACGCCTGTTCGAGCAACTCCCGATCTACACTCGCGAAGGCGCCGTTCGGAAGGACCTGGCTGGCGTAAGCGATCCCACGCTCGCGAAATGTGGTGCTCATGAGTCGCTCGATGCCGTCGAGAAATGGCTTCACATCGACGAGAGCCGCCGTCGGCGCCGGCAGTTCCGCCACCGTGCGATAACGCTCGACGAAGCTCATGAGGCCCTGACTGCGCCGCTTGATCACCTCGAGTGCCGCAATGATCTCCGCATCGGCATCACGTCCCTGCATGAGTTGCTCGAGGCTCTCCGACAACGACGCAATGGGCGTCAGAGAGTTCATGATCTCGTGCGCCAGGACGCGCGCCATGTCGCCCCAGGCCCGCACCTCCACAGCATCGAGATCGCCCGCGACGCGTTGCACAGCTAACAATCTTCTTGCCGGCGCATCCGGCGTCGAAAAGAGGGCGCAAGACACGTAGGCCGCCGAACCATCGGCGAACGGCACCACTTCGCGCGCGCCGGGCCGCATAGTCTCGAGGCGCGGCGCGGATGCACCGAGTGCCGCAATGTCCTGCAAGGTCGCAACGTTTTCGCGCGCGAGTGCGCGGGCCGCGCGGTTCATAAATACGACGCGCTCGGCATCGAGCACGATCAGAGCTGCAGGCACGGTGTCGAGCAACGCGTGGGCGTGGTCGAGATCGCGCGCCAACGCACCTGGTGTCGTCGCGGCGGCCCGGGGCGGCGTGGCGGCGCCGTCGCCCAGCGCCTCGGAGACCGCGACCTGAGTCATTCGTGAGGCGGCGCGCACCAATCCAATGGCGGCGAGCGCGACGGCCACGAGCACGACCGCGGATGTCGCGTACAGATTCGTCTGCGCGAGGAGCTGAACGAACAGATAGGAGAGAACGCCGATCGCGACCGCCCGGATCACGAGACCGGTCACGACTGCAACCCGTGTTTGGACATTCGGCGGTACAGCGCGGGCCGTGAAAGCCCCAGCGCCTCGGCGGCCGAAGAGATGTTGCCGTGATGTTGCTGCAGGGCCTGCTCGATGGTCCGGCGCTCGATCGCGTCTAGATCGAGCGTACTGCCCGCACGGGCGGCACGGGTGCGTTCGGCCGCCGAACGCAACGTGGAGATGAGCTCGTCGTTGCGCCAGGGCTTGAGCACGAAGTCGACGGCGCCTTGCTTCAACGCCTCCACCGCCAGTGCCACGCTGCCGTAGGCGGTCATCAGGACCACGGACAACGCCGGATCAATGACCCGGATGCGCGCCAGTGCGTTGAGGCCGTCGCGGCCGCTGTGCTGCCCGAGCGCAAAGTTCATGTCGAGCAATACCACGTCAGTTTCCGCATCTAACCACTGGTCGATGCGCGCGGCGCCCTCCGCCAGGTTGATCGCCGCAAAATGCCCCGCGAGCGCCACGCGCGCCGCGCGCTGCACGTCCCGGTCGTCTTCGACGATGAGCGCCTTGCCGAACATTGCCGTGCAGCCTAGACGTCCCCGGCACGGGCGACAACTGTCCGGAAGCGGACGTCCGGCTCTTGTGCGCGCGGCCACGACGGCGCAAAACATGGGCAATGATCGTGGTCATGCATCCCTATGTCTCATGAGCAGCATGGACTTCCCTGTCGTGCTGTCCTGGTGGCGTCGGCGATCCTGCAAGATTGCCGGCGCCACCGTCTTGGGTGTGGGCGCCTGCGCGCTGCTCGTGTGGCGATTCGATGGAACGCGGCATTTCCGGGTGGCGGAGGACAAGCTCACGATCGGTAGGGTCACGCGCGGCACATTCAACGACTTCATTCCGCTACGCGCGCGCGTGGTGCCGCGCGCGACTATCTATCTGGACGCCATCGAGGGTGGCCGCGTCGAAGAAGTCATGGTGGAGCCTGGGGACATGGTCGAAGCCGGGCAGCCGCTCGTGCGGCTCAGCAATACGGAACTCGAGCTCGTGGTGCTTGACCGCGAGGCGCGCCTCATTGAATCCATCACCCAGTTGCAGGCACGTCAATCCTTGCTGGAGCAGGACCGGCTCAACAATGCGAAGGCGCTGGCGCGGATCGACTATGACGTGGTGCGTATCGAGCGCGCGCTCACCCGCCGCAAGTCGCTGGCATCGGAGTCGCAGGAGCAACGCGACAATCTGCAGGACGAGCTCACCTACAATCGTCGGCTGCAACCCATCCAGGTGGAGAGCAATGACCGCCAGGAAGCGCTGCGTGTGCAGCAGCTGCCGCAGATCGCCGCGCAATTGACGAAGCTGCTCCAGGACGTGGAGATCACCCGTGCCAAGCTCGCCAGCCTGTTAGTGCGCGCGCCGCTCGCGGGCCGCATGACGGCCATCGATCTGACGGTCGGCGAAAATCGCAATCGCGGCGAGCGGTTGGGTGAGCTCACGCCGGAATCGGGCGTGAAGCTGGTGGCGGCCGTCGACGAGTTCTATCTGGGTCGTTTACGTGCCGGACAGACCGCGACGGTTGAGATTGCGGGCAGCGACCTGCCGCTCGCAGTCGAGCGCATCTATCCACAGGTCAAGGGCGGCGCGTTCACCGTCGATCTGAAGTTCGTCACGCTGCCGCCGCTGGACCTCACGCCCGGCCAGGCAGTGCAGGGAAAATTCGCGCTCGGTGCCGCGACTCAAGCCACCATGCTCGACGTTGGGCCGTTCCTGCAGGCAACCGGCGGCGATTGGGTTTTCGTACTCGACAAGGACGGCAGCTCTGCAGCTCGACGGCGCATCCAGACCGGTCGCCGAAACATCGAGCAGCTCGAGATTCTCGCCGGCCTCGAACCCGGAGAGCGAGTGATCATTTCCGACTACAACGGCTATGGCAGCGTCGACCGTATCGACATTCAATGAGGGAGCCAGGATGTTAAAACTCGAGCAAGTCGGCAAGGTGTATCGCACGAGCGAAGTCGAAACCCGGGCACTCAACGACGTCAGCCTGGAGATTGCCGCTGGCGAGTTCGTAGCGATCATGGGCCCTTCCGGTTGCGGAAAATCCACGCTCCTCAACATTCTCGGCCTGCTCGACACACCGAGCAGCGGCATCTATCAGTTCTTCGGTGAAGGCGTGTCGTCGTACTCAGAGGCGCAGCTCACCGGCGTGCGGCGCGCGGCCATAGGCTTCGTCTTCCAGAGTTTCAACCTCATCGACGATCTGTCAGTGCAGGAAAACGTCGAGGTTGCTCTCTTGTATCGCGGCGTGCCGACCCGCGAGCGGCGTACCCGCGTGGCCGAAGCGCTCGAGCGCGTCGGCATCTCGCATCGCGCGCGCCACCTCCCGCAGCAGCTTTCCGGCGGTCAGCAGCAGAGAGTGGCTGTCGCTCGCGCCCTGGTCTCGAACCCGAAGGTGATCCTCGCCGACGAGCCCACCGGCAATCTCGACACTGCCAACGGCAACGCCGTCATGGAGCTGCTCATCAATGTCGCGAAGGCCGGCACCACCGTGGTTATGGTCACGCACTCGCTCACTTACGCCGCGCTCGCTGCCCGTACCATCAAGCTGCTCGATGGTCGCGTCGTCAGTGAAACCTTGTTAGCCGCCTGATTCGGGAAGCCACGGATGCTGCGCAACTACGTCGCCGCCGCGCTGCGCAATCTCATGCGCAACAAGCTGGTGTCCGCCATCAATATCGGAGGGCTCGCGCTCGGGTTCGCCGCCGCCTTGCTCATTGCGCTCTATCTACGTTATCAGCTGACCTATGAGCAGTTCATTCCCGGCCACGAGCGGGTGTATCGACTCTCCATGACAATCGAGCTGCCGGGCAGTCCGCCGGATATTTCCGATAGCGCCGACTTCTTCATGGCAGAATATCTCAAGGCGGATTATCAGGAAGTGGCAATGACCGCGCGTCTCGCGGGCCAGTTCCGCAGTGTGCGGCACGGCGAGATCGAGCACCCCGAAGGAATCTATTTCGCCGATCCGGACTTCTTCCGCATGCTGCCGTTTCCCGTCGTGGCGGGGGACCTCGAAAGAGCGCTGGATACTCCCGATGGCCTGGTGATCACGCGATTCATCGCCCGGCGATACTTTGGCAACGAGAATCCACTGGGCCAGATGTTGGAGCTGGACCGCAGCTTTTCATTGCGCATCGTCGCGGTGATTGAGGATCTCCCAGGCGATACTCACTTCAATTTCAGAATGGTCGCCTCGAGCAAGTCGAAGGTCTCTAACCAGAGCCAGGCAGAGGCTCAGCGCGCAACGTCGAACCAGCTGCGGCGTGGCGCCTTCACCTACTTTCAATTGCGTCGTGGCGCGAACGTTGCACGCATTGAGGCGGACGCGAACGATTTCCTCAAACGGCACTATCGGCAAAGCGTACCCACCACGCTCGATATCGAGGCTCTCTCGCACGTGCATCTGGTGCCGACGGGGCGCTACCCGATGTCGCCAGCGACCAATCCACGCACGCTGTGGACTCTAGGTCTGGTGGGCCTGCTGGCCTTGCTGCTTGCCGTCATCAATTTCGTGAATCTGATGACGGCACGCGCGGCGCAGCGGTCGATCGAAGTCGGCGTTCGCAAGAGCGCCGGCGCACGGCGCGCCGACCTCATCGCGCAGTTTCTCGGCGAGTCGTGCCTGTATGTGTTCGCCGCGGCGTTGGTCGCGATGGCGGTGGTCGAGCTGGTACTGCCGACCTTCAACGCGATGCTGAGCATTGGCGCGGATGATGAGCAGGCCAATGCGGTGACCGTGACGTTCAGCTACTGGCGGGAGCCGATCCTCGCGGCAGGGCTGTTGCTCGCGGTACTCGTCGTCTCGGTGCTGGCCGGGGCTTATCCGGCGTTCGTGATGTCGGCGATGCGTCCGATCAACGCCCTGCATCGTGGAATCGGGGCGCACGGATCGACGCGGGTGCGCACGATATTGGTGGTGCTGCAGCTGGCGGCGCTGATCGCACTGTTGTTCTGTACCGCCGTTATTCAGCGCCAGATGAGCTATTCGCTCACCGATTCACTGCGCATCGATCGCGATCAGGTGATGATAATGTTTTTCACCAAGACGCCGAGCGAGACGATCAAAATCGCCCTCGCGGCACTTCCGGGCGTATCCGGTGTCACCGCTGCCGGCGCCGCACCCACTAACTACGGCAATGGCTGGGGACAGT
>DASTTJ010000107.1:0-4552 GCA_035760205.1 Steroidobacteraceae bacterium
GCTGGCAACACAGGCGCAACTGAAATCCGTGCAAAAACGCGGCGATGCGCTTTCAGTGCTGGGAATGGGCCTCGTCGGCCTGGTGCTCTGGCAGTACTACGAACCCGGCGATCACGCCGTCAGCTGGGCAACCGGCATCGCTACCGTCGCTCTGGCCGTGGTCGCGCTTCCGCAATTGTTCGTGGCCCGTCGCAAGCGGCGTATCTCGGCCACGCGCGGAATGATTTGCGCAAGCTGTGGCTACACGCCACATGACACCGAGATTTCGGAGGTCGTGAGTACGCGCGAATGCAGCCGGTGCCGGCACGCGCTGGGCTGAGGGAGAATTCGGCCGTTGCACGAAAAAGGCCGCCCCTTCTTTAGATGAAGGCGCGGCCTCTTTCTTTACCTGCCTCAAGCTTCCCGCTCAGTCCTCGATGAGGAAGCTGCGCAGCTGCTCGCTGCGCGAAGGATGACGCAGCTTGCGCAACGCCTTCGCCTCGATCTGACGGATGCGCTCGCGCGTCACGTCGAACTGCTTACCCACTTCTTCCAGCGTGTGGTCGGTGTTCATGTCGATACCGAACCGCATGCGAAGCACCTTGGCTTCACGCGGGGTCAGTTGCGCAAGTACCGAGTGGGTGGTCTCGCGCAGAGACTCCATCGTTGCCTGGTCGATCGGGGACGCCACGGAGGTGTCCTCGATGAAATCGCCGAGGTGCGAGTCCTCGTCGTCGCCGATGGGCGTTTCCATCGAGATCGGTTCCTTGGCGATCTTGAGCACCTTGCGAACCTTGTCTTCCGGCATCTCCATGCGTACGGCGAGCTCTTCGGGCGTCGGCTCGCGACCCATCTCCTGCAGCATCTGTCGCGAAATGCGGTTCAGCTTGTTGATGGTTTCGATCATGTGCACCGGAATGCGGATGGTGCGTGCCTGGTCGGCGATCGATCGAGTGATGGCCTGGCGAATCCACCAAGTGGCGTAAGTGGAGAACTTGTAGCCGCGGCGGTATTCGAACTTGTCCACGGCCTTCATGAGGCCGATGTTGCCTTCCTGGATGAGATCGAGGAACTGCAGGCCGCGGTTCGTGTACTTCTTCGCGATCGAGATCACGAGGCGCAGATTGGCCTCGACCATTTCCTTCTTCGCGCGTCGGGCCTTCGCCTCGCCGATCGACACTTCACGGTTGATCTCTTTGATGTCCGTGATCGTGAGGTGATATTCCTTCTCGAGGTGCGACAGCTTTTCCTGGCGGCGCGAGATTTCGTCCTGCAGGCGGCCGAGCGCGTTCGACCACTTTTTGCCGCCCTTGACCTGCTTCTGCAGCCAGCGGTTGCTCGTTTCGTTTTTCGGGAACGAGAGGATGAACTCCTTGCGCGGCATGCCGGCGTCGCGCACGGCAATGATCATGATTTCTTTTTCGAGCTGGCGGATCTGGTTCACCTGGTTGCGCAGGTTGCCGATGAGCGCCTCGAACATGCGCGGCGCCAGCTTGAGTTCCATGAACTCATCCGACAGACGCTTTCGGATCTTCAGTGTCTTCGGGTCCTTCGCGCCCATCTTTTCGATGTGCGTCAGCGAGTTCGCGAGATACTTGCCAACTGCGGCGAAGCGGCGCGCGGCCTCTTCCGGATCCGGGCCGGTATCGACCGCTTCCTCTTCTTCGCCAGAGCCGTCGCTTTCCTCTTCCTCGCCTTCCGTCTTTTCATCGGCCACCGGCGCCGTCAGATCCATTTTGGTGGGGTTCTGCGGCTGCGCAATGACGTCCGGCGCGTTCGGGTCGATGAAGCCCACGATGATGTCGACCAGGCGGGCGCCGCCGGTCTTCACCGGCTCGTAGGTGCGCAGCAGGTACTCAGAGGTCGACGGATAGTTAGACAGTGCCAGGCGCACGGCGTCGAGGCCTTCCTCGATGCGCTTGGCAATGCGGATTTCGCCTTCTCGCGTGAGCAGCTCGACGGTGCCCATTTCGCGCATGTACATGCGCACCGGATCGGTGGTGCGGCCGAGCTCGGCGTCGAGCGCGGCGAGCGCGGCAGCCGCTTCTTCGATGGCTTCTTCGTCGGTCGGCGCGGACGGTTCGGGCGCGAGAATGCTCTCGTTGTCCGGCGCCTTTTCGTACACCGGAATGCCCATGTCGTTGATCGTGTTGACGATCTCTTCGATCTGCTCCGGATCGACGATTTCCGAGGGCAGATGGTCGTTCACCTGAGAATAGGTGAGATAGCCCTGTTCCTTGCCACGCGCGATCAGCAGCTTGAGCTGCGACTGGCGTTCTTCGGGCAGCACATTGCGGCGTGCCGGAAGGTTGATGAGTTCGGCGTTGCCTTTCTTGCCCTTCTTGGCATCGGCAGGTGCGGGCGCAGCCGCGGCGCGCGCGGCCGCGAGCTTCTGCGCGGCTTTGAGCTCGACGACTTTGCCTTTCGCGTCCGTAACCGGCGCGGCAACCTTTTCAGGAGCCTTGCCCTTGGCGAGAGGCTTCTTCACTTCGACATGTTTCTCGACGTGTTTGCCTTTGTCTTTCGAATGCGTGCCGGCGTGCGCCGACTTGGCCCTTTCTTTCGAAGAATGGGCGGCCGCAGCGGGCTTGCCCGCCGACTTGGCGAGCTTCTTGGAGGCGGGGGCAGTGGGGCGCTTGTGCTTTTGAGTCATGAGTTTCCGACGCCCAAGGCGTAATTGAGGTTCGACACCGTGGGGGTGCCGACGGCGCGATCAAGGTGGCTTGCGGGAAAGGGGGCGCATTCTACGCAAATGACGGTGGCTTGACAAAGCGAAAATCGCCCCTGTTTCAAAGACTTCCGCTCGTGTTCGACTCATGGAACAACGCAAAATTCGGGCCAAAAGGGTCGCCCGGCGCGAAGAATTTATCGGCCCGCCGGGTTGGTCTGTGAAGCGACGGGGTTGGCCTTGCTCTTCGCCATATGGATGGCCACGTTCAGGTCTTTGAGTTCCGCCCGTTCATCGTCGGTGAGATCAGTCTTGGCCATGAGCTCGTCGTGCCGGCGCATGGTGGGTTCGAGCGCCAGTTTTTCGATGGCCGCGATGAGGTCGAGCGCTGCCGAGGACTCCTCGAGGCCGAGCATCTCTTCGCCGGCCAGGGCGCGCATTCGAATGACTTCCGGGCGTTCGCGCCAGCGCTCGAGAAGCACTGCGGTGTTGGGCGCGGGCTCTTGCTGAAGCTGGTCGAGCAGCTCGAACAGGAACCGCGATCCCGGATCGTCGGTCATCTCCAGCTGTGTGAGATGCGCTCCGGAAACCTTCCCTGCGATGGACGGAAAGTGGACCACGAGTTTCACCGCCTTGGTAACCAGGCTGCGGCCAGCCCCGCCGTCTCGCGGCGCCCGGGTGGCAGTCGTCTGGCGAGATCCGGATGGCGTGGAAACTGGCGCGGACGCCAGGTGATTGCCGGCGGCATCAGTGACCTCGTTGAACCATAACTGGTTCAATCTGGCGGATGTGAGCCTTATAGACTCCGCCAGCCGTTCAATGAGAAGGTCTCGATATACGCCCGGCGCCACCTTCGAGACCAATGGACGCGCCAGTTCGGCGAACTGCGCGCGCCCGTCGGCATGGCCCAGATCGGCCTGGTCGGCCAGTGCGGACGCAAGGTATTCGGACAGCGGCAGCGAGCCATCGAGCCGCTTCTCGAATGCTTCACGGCCTTCCACGCCGACCAGTGAATCGGGGTCCTGTCCCTCAGGCAGGAACAGAAAGCGGATCTGTCGCCCATCGCGCGCTTCGGGCAGCGCGTTGCCGAGCGCGCGCCAGGCGGCGGCACGCCCCGCCTTGTCGCCATCGAAACAGAACACCACCTCGTTCACTAGCTTGAAGATGCGGCGCAGGTGCTCGGGGGTCGTCGCCGTGCCCAGCGTGGCAACCGCATAGTTCACGCCCGCCTGGTGCAGCCGGGCGACATCCATGTACCCCTCGACCACCAGCAGGCGCTTCAAGGTCGTGCGGCTCTGCCGGACTTCGTAGAGGCCGTACAGCTCGCGTCCCTTGTGAAACAGCATGGTCTCGGGTGAGTTCAGGTACTTGGGCTCGCCGGCGTCAATGATGCGTCCGCCGAACGCCAGCACCCGGCCGCGTGAGTCCCGAATCGGGAACATCAGCCGGTCGCGGAAGCGGTCGTAATGCCGATCCAGGGTGCGGCTGTCGGTGCGCTCGCGCTCGATGATCAGGCCGCAGTCGGAAAGAACCTTGCGGTCGCCGTCGTTGCCGCCGAAGCGCTTGAGGACTTCGTTCCAGGAGTTGGTCGCGAAGCCAATCATGAATTTGTCGGCGGTGTCACGCGTGAGCCCGCGCTTCTTCGCGTACTCGCGCGCCCGCGCGTCGTTCGGCAACACGCTCGCAAAATACTTCGCCACGCGCAGGTTCATGTCGTAGAGCGGTGTGGTGCTGCCGGTGTTGTCGGGCTGGCTGCCGGCCTCGCGCGGGACGTCGAGCCCCAGACGACTAGCTAGCTCTTCGATGGCCTCGGGGAAGGACAGCTTGTCGTATTCCATGAGAAAGCCAAGTGCCGTTCCATGCGCGCCGCAGCCGAAGCAGTGATAGAACTGCTTGACGGGGCTC
>DASTTJ010000108.1:0-13529 GCA_035760205.1 Steroidobacteraceae bacterium
CTGGCGCGAAGAGTCAGTTCACCTTCTTCTCGAGGGGTATCAGCAAAGGTCCTCAGCGCCGTCGGTTCATATGCGGCGCGGGCACGAATTCCAGATCCGGCGTACCCACGCGCTGAAGCCGCGCGAGACAGGCGCTGCACGCGAACCAACGCAGCCGAAGTAGCCAAATCGAGGCCGTTGTCGTTCGCGGCCAGGGCGTCGCGCGCAACGTCGGGCCACGACATCGGCCAGGTGGTCGCAGGACCGCGAAGGATTCCTGCATCTGCGAGCAACTGGATGTCGCCCCGCAATCCCTCGTCTCCGGGCGCGAGCCACGGATCGGCGCGCGCCACGCTGACCAAACAGATCACTAGCAACGGCAGAAATGCCAGCGAGATAGTCTTCACGGCGCGAAAGCGTAGCTCCACCGCACGAAGCCGAAGACATTCACGTCGCGCTCACCACCATCGGGCTCAATTGATTCGACGCCCAGGTCCACCTCGACGTATTCGCCAAACAAGCGTCCCTTCCAGCCGAACTCCAGCGCGTTGTAGTCCGTCGGAACTGCCGCAACCGTATTGCGAACATCGCCGTAGTCGTCGCGGTTTAGTCGGGAGGTGCGCGCGGTCGCCGACCACAACTCGCCGCCGGCAGTCGTGAACGTGGCACCGAGCGCGTAATTCTCGGCGTCGCGATCGGCGGTGTAGCCGATAACACGTCCCTTGTATCGGTACCCCTCGACATTGAACTGGCCCTGGTTATAGGCGCAGTTGTAGTAAGGGCCGCTTCCAGAATTCGCCGAGCAGGTCGTCGTGCTGTATTCGGCAAAGGTTTGCAGGAGGCCACCGTCGGCCATCGGTTTCCATATTTCGACGCCGACCTGCGCCAGGTACTTCGCGGGCACGTAGCTCGATTCATCTTCGCCGATGTATTGCGAATAGATGGCATACGGCCAATTGCCGATCGGGGAATTCCAGCGAAGATCGAAGCCCGCCATCTGATTGCCGGGTTCGCTTTCCGGAGTTGCGTCGAATCCTGGGTTGTCGTTGCCGATCATCATGTCCCACAACGACTGCAAGTCGCATGGCAGCCCTTCGCCGCAAAACTGCGCTGTTCTCGAAAATCCGATCTCGACGTCCCTGAACGGCATGATGGCGATTCGCCAAGCCATGAACAGCGGTGCATCGATGTCTTCGCGCTCGCTTTCCATGCGGCTCAAACCGAAATTCATGGTCCACGGACCCAGCCAGCTGAGCCAGCGCGATTCGAAGGGTCTGGCGGTCGCACGCTCGACCATGATGGTCGGCATCGGGCGCGCATTGTTCGAGAGGATCAAACTACTTTCGTGCGCGGGCCCCCACCAGCGATCGAGCGTATTCGCGGAGAGCAGCCAATTGCCGAGCAGCACGCTGGCGTGAGACCCATCGATGCGGAATTCGTCGCCATCGTCGGGATCCGCGACGAGCGCGGCATTCAGCGAGAACTCGGCGCGCTCGCCGGTCGACCAAATGGCGCGCCCCGAGAGCTCGCCGTTCTCGCGGCCAACGGTGTCGAAGTCGCGCAGCAGCCCCGCCTTACCCGCAGCGATCGAAGCATCGAGAGCGAAGCCCTTGCGGGTCACCGGCGCCGCGGCGTCGAGCCGAGCTCGTACGCGATCCAACGCCGCTATCACCGCCTGATTGGTGGCGACATGCGCCTTGCCGTTTTCCATCGCGTATCGCACGGCTGCGCGCGGCATGGGCCACTGATTAACGGGCAGGCGAATGACCGCCGCGTCGTTGAGCAGCAGCAGATCGTTGCGCAGCATTGTGTCGCCCTGTTCGAACCATCCGGCATCGGCCGCCGCGGGGCCAACGGCGGCGCCCAGCAGCAGCGCCGCCAGCATTGCGATGCGCATCACTGGTTCCACTGCGTCAGGCGATTGATCAGCGGCTTCAGCATTGCGCGCGTTCCGATCGCATCTTCTGGTTTGCGGACCAGCGGCAACACTTCTTCACACATTTTCTTGCCAAGCTCCACGCCCCATTGATCGAACGCATTGATGCCCCAGACCACGCTCTGTGTGAACACTTTGTGTTCATACATCGCCACCAAACTACCCAGGGTGCGCGCGTCGAGTCGCTGAAAAGCGACCACGCTCACCGGGCGGTTGCCGGCATGGACCTTGTGCCGCGCCAGAAGTTCGACTCGTTCCGGCGGAAGTTTGCGCGTGGTGAGTTCGGTGACCGCCTGTTCCATCGAATATCCATACGCGAACGCCTCGGCCTGCGCGAGGCAATTGCCAATGGCCAGTTCCGCCTGCGCGGGATTGCCGCAGGAGGATTGCGCGGGCAGCAGCAGATCGAGCGCGGCACGCGGCGCACCCTGGTGGAGCATCTGAAAGAAAGAGTGCTGCGCGTTGTTGCCAGGCTCTCCCCAGATCACCGGCGCGGTGGAGTGCCCGACGGGCTGGCCGGCGAGATTCACCGACTTGCCATTGCTCTCCATGTCGAGCTGCTGCAGGTAGGCGGGGAAGCGCCCGAGGCGGCCGTCATAGGGCAACACCGCGAGCGTCGGCAGATCCAGCAGGTTGATGTTCCATACGCCTAACAAACCCATGAGCGCCGGCAGGTTGCGGTCCCACGGGGCGCTGCGGAAATGTTCGTCGATCTCGTGGGCACCGGCCAGAAACTCGTGGAAGTCGTCGCGGCCGATGGCGATGGCCAGCGACACGCCGATGGACGACCACAGCGAATAGCGGCCGCCGACCCAGTCCCACATCATGAAGCGGTAGTCAGGGTTGATTCCGAATGCGTCCATGGCCACGGCATTGGTCGAGACCGCGGCGAAGTGCGCGGGCACGGCCGCTTCGCCAAGCTTGCCCGCCAGCCATTGCCGCGCGGTGCGTGCGTTGGCCAGCGTCTCCTGGGTGCCGAAGGTCTTGGAGGCGACGATGAACAGGGTGTGCGACGCGTCTGCGCCCTCGAGCGCATTGGCGAGATCGGTGCCGTCGACATTCGAAACGAACAACACGCGCGGTGCGTTTGTCGTCAGCGGGTGCAGCGCCTGCACGGCCATGGCCGGCCCCAGGTCCGAGCCGCCGATGCCAATATTGATGACCGTGGTGAAAGGCCCACCACCCGATCCACGCACCGCGCCACCACGCACGCTTTCGGCGAACGCCAGCATTCGCATCCGTTCGGCCAGCACCTGGCGCGCGATGTCTTCACCCCCGGGACCGTCGGCGGACACGCCGGGGACTCGCAACGCCGTGTGGAGCACCGCGCGGCCTTCGGTGACATTGATGGGTTCGCCACGCCACATCGCCTCGATGCGCGTACGCAGACCGGCGGCATCGGCGAGGCTGGCCAGCAGGCGCAAGCCATCGTCGTCAATACGCTGACGCGAGAAGTCGAGGTAGATGCCGGCGGCTTCGCGCGCATAACGGGTGCCGCGCGCCGGATCGGCGTCACGCAGGGCACGCAGGCTGACTGCCCGGGTTTCGCCGGCGCGGGCATGCAAAGCACGCCACGCGGCGGTCAGATTGTCGTGAGTCATCGGGAGAATCTACTGGCGATAGAAGCCGATGATGGTATCGACAACGTATTGGAGTTGCGACTGCTCGAGCTCGGGGTAGATCGGCAGCGCCAGGGTTTCCTGCGAGGCACGCAGACTCTCTGGAAAATCCTGCGACGCGTGGCCGAGGTAGGCAAAACACTGCTGCATGTGCAGCGCCAGTGGGTAGTAGATCTCCGCCCCCACCTCGTGCTTCGTAAGCCAGGCGCGCAACTCGTCGCGACGCTCCACGCGAATGCAGTACTGGTTGTATATGTGGCGCGAACCTTTGGCCGCGGGAGGCGGCGCGAGCACTTTGCCGGCCAGATTCACGCGTGCGAGCGCCGCATCGTAAAACGCCGCGTTGCGCTGGCGCGCTTCGCTCCAGGAATCGAGATGCGGAAGTTTGACGTTGAGCACGGCGGCCTGGATTTCGTCGAGCCTGAAATTTCCGCCGATGAGTTCGTGGTAGTACTTCGGTTCCATGCCGTGCACGCGCAGCTTCGTGAGCTTGGCCGCAAGCACCGGATCGTTGGTGACGCAGGCGCCAGCATCGCCGAAGGCGCCAAGATTCTTGGTCGGAAAGAACGACAGGCAACCGATGTCCCCCACCGAGCAGGCGCGACGCCCGTGCGCGTCTTCAGAACCGATCGCCTGGGCGGCATCTTCGACGACGCGAAGGTTGTGGCGGCGCGCGATGGCCATGATGGCCGTCATGTCCGCCATCTGGCCGTACAGGTGCACGGGCATGATGGCCCTCGTGCGCGGCGTGATGGCGCGCTCGATGGCCGCCGGCGAAATATTGAAACTGCCCGAGTCGATATCCACGAAGACCGGACGTGCGCCAACCCGGGCAATCGTGCCGGCGGTGGCGAAGAACGTGTAAGGACTGGTGATGACCTCATCGCCGGCGCCGATGTCGAGCGCCATGAGCGCGATCAACAGAGCGTCCGTGCCCGAAGAGATGCCGATGCCGAACTTGCAACCGGAATACGCCGCGGTGGCGGCCTCCAGGGCTTTCACTTCGGGGCCCAGGATGAAGTACTGGGACTCGGCGACGCGCAGCAGCGCGGCGTCGAGCGCGGGCTTCAGCGCGTGGTATTGCGGCTTGAGATCGAGGAGTGGGACTTTCACGGCCCGCACTCTAAACCGATCAACCGAGGTTGGTCACCTTGGTTGGCGGCTGCGCATGCGTTTTGTAGTACTCCAGGTACCAGTCGACGAAGCGGCGGATACCCACTTCCACGGGGGTGGCCGGCTTGTAGCCCACATCGCGTACCAGGTCTTCCACGTCGGCGAAGGTGTCGGGCACGTCACCCGGCTGCAGCGGCAGCATGTTCTTGACGGCCTTTTTGCCGAGACAATCTTCGAGCACTTCGATGTAGCGTGACAAATCCACTGGCGCGTTGTTGCCGATGTTGTAGATGCGGAACGGTGCGCTGCTGGTGGCCGGATCGGGGTTGTTTCCGCTCCAGTCGTTGTTAGGTGTCGCGGGGCGATCGCAGGCCCGGACCACGCCCTCGGCGATGTCTTCCACAAACGTGAAGTCGCGCTTGTGGTGTCCGTGATTGAACACGTCGATGGGCTTGCCTTCGAGGATGTTCTTGGTGAACAGGAACAGCGCCATGTCAGGCCGGCCCCACGGACCATAGACGGTGAAAAAGCGCAGGCCCGTGACCGGTAGTTTGAACAGCGCGGCGTAGTTGTGCGCCATGAGCTCATTGGCGCGTTTGGTCGACGCGTACAGCGACAGCGGGTGATCGACGCCGCGATGCACCGAGAACGGCATGTTGGTGTTGAGGCCGTACACCGAACTGGTGGAGGCGAACACCAGGTGTTCGGCGTTGTTGTGCCGGCAGCCCTCGAGCACGTTGAGCGTGCCGGTGACGTTGCTGTCGATATAGGCCTGAGGATTCTCGAGCGAGTAACGCACGCCGGCCTGGGCTGCCAGGTGAATCACGCGCGGAAACTTTTCGCGCGCGAACAACTGTTTCATGCCGCCCTTGTCGGCGAGATCCATCTTCACGAAGCGGAACTTCGGCTGCCGCTCGATGAGAGCGAGGCGCGCACGCTTGAGGTTCGGGTCGTAGTAATCGTTGAGATTGTCGAGGCCGACGACCTCGTCGCCACGCGCCAGCAGCTTCTGCGCCACGTGCGAACCAATGAATCCGGCAGCGCCAGTCAGAAGAATCTTCAAGCGTGCTCCTTAAAGGCGCCCGTCGACCTGGTCGGCGGGAAAGAGATATTTAATGTCATACACCACGTGAGTCTTCTTGCAGGCCTTGCGGATGCTGGTAATTCCCTGATCGCGGAATTCTTTATGACCGACGGCGAGCACCGCGGCGTCATAAGTATCTGCGCGCATGGACTTGACCGGACGAATGCCATATTCGTGCTCGGCTTCTTCCCGATCGATCCACGGATCGTAGACGTCGACCTTCGCGCCAAAATTCTTGAGCTCGCGCACCACATCGGCGACCTTGGAATTGCGCAGATCCGGGCAATTCTCCTTGAAAGTGAGGCCCATCACGAGCACGCGCGATCCCTTGACGAGAATGCGCTTGGACGACATGAGCTTGACGACCTGGCCCGCGACATAGGAAGCCATGCTGTCATTGAGGCGGCGTCCGGCCAGGATCATTTCCGGGTGGAACCCGATCTCCTGTGCCTTGTGCGTCAGGTAGTAAGGATCGACGCCGATGCAGTGGCCGCCGACCAGGCCCGGACGGAACGGCAGGAAGTTCCACTTGCTGCCCGCGGCCAGCAGTACTTCTTCGGTGTCGATGCCGAGGCGATTGAATATGAGCGCGAGTTCGTTGATGAGCGCGATGTTCACGTCACGCTGTGTGTTCTCTATGACCTTGGCGGCCTCGGCGACGCGAATGCTGGACGCCTTGTGTGTCCCGGCGCGCACCACGGTGCGATACAACTCATCGACGAAGTCCGCGACCTCAGGCGTCGAGCCCGAAGTCACTTTCTTGATGCTCGGCAGCCGATGTTCCTTGTCGCCCGGATTGATTCGCTCGGGGCTGTAGCCCGCGAAGAAATCCTTGTTGAACTTGAGGCCCGATTCGCGCTCGAGGATCGGGATACAGACCTCTTCGGTGCAGCCTGGGTACACGGTGGACTCGTACACCACCACGTCGCCCTTCTTGAGCACCTTGCCGACGGTCTCGCTCGATCGTTCGAGCGGCGTCAGGTCCGGCCGGTTGTACCTATCGATCGGCGTCGGGACCGTGATGATGAAGACCCGGCACTTGCCGAGATCCTTGAGGCTGGTGGAATACTTGAGCTTGCGCGCGGCTTTCAATTCCGCGGTCGAACACTCCAGGGTGGAGTCGCGACCTTTTTTCAGCTCCGCGATGCGATTCGCCTTGATGTCGAACCCCACCGTGTCGAAGTGCTTGCCGAACTCCACCGCCAGGGGAAGGCCCACATAGCCGAGTCCGACCACACCGATGCGACAACCTCTCATGCTCAATTCCATGATTTTTCCGTTCTCTTTTAAGCGCTTGGGCGCAAATGCGGCAGCGATCTTGCCGGTGTGGGGGTATCGAAAGCGAGGGCTTTGACCCCGGCATCAGCGATTTTTGTGCGCTCTATCGCTATACCGGGGGCTATACGGGGGGCCTTTCGGGGGGCACTACTGGAGGCGGCCATCCAGGTCATCCGGCGAGGCGGCAACCCGCCAGACAGTCTTTCCGCCACTCGACTTGTGGATGAGGTCGAGCATGGCTTCGTGCTGGCGCAGCTCTTCGGTATCGGCGGAAATGACGGTCAGCGCAACGCCCGGTGCACGCGCCGGGGCCATGACGCCGATGGTGCGCGCGTCCTGACCACGTCCCCCACTCATGTCGAGCGCGAGCGCGCTCTGCCCGCCCGTCATGGCGAGATACACATCCACGAGAATGCCGGCATCGAGCAGCGCACCGTGCAATTCACGCTTGGTGTTGTCGACGCTGTAGCGTTTGCAGAGCGCGTCGAGACTGTTGCGCTGTCCGGGATGCAGGCTACGCGCCAGTGCGAGGGTGTCGAGCACCTTGCACAGGTTGGCGACGATGCGAACGTCACCTGTCAGCCGCGCGAATTCAGCATTGAGGAAGCCGACGTCGAACGGCGCGTTGTGAATGATGAGTTCGGCGCCGCTGATGAATGCCAGCAGCTCATCTGCGACCTCGGCAAACTTCGGCGCCTGCTGCAGCCGCGCGGAGTCGATGCCGTGCACGGCCAGGGCGCCGGCGTCGATGTCACGCTCGGGATTCAGGTAGCGATGGAATTTCTGCCCGGTCGGGCGGCGATTGAGAATTTCCACACAACCGATTTCGATGATGCGATGGCCGGCGGCGGCTTCGAGGCCGGTGGTTTCGACGTCCAGAACGATCTGTCTCATGGCGCGCGAGTCTAGAGGATCATGGAATCGATGGCGCGGTTGGCGAGTTCATCGACGCGTTCGTTACCCGCGTTGCCGGAATGACCCTTCACCCAATGCCATTCCAGCTGGTGTACAGGGACCAGCGCATCGAGCACCTGCCACAAATCCTGATTCTTGACCGGCTTCTTGTCGGCGGTCTTCCAGCCGCGCGCTTTCCATTGCGGCATCCAGTCGAGCACGCCCTGTCGCACATACTGCGAGTCCGTGAAGATGCGCCCCTTCACCGGACGCCTGAGGGCCTCGAGCGCGCGAATGACGGCGGTGAGTTCCATGCGGTTGTTGGTGGTATTCGCTTCCGCGCCGGAAATCTCGCGTTCGTGTTCGCCGAACAGCAACAGTGCACCCCAGCCTCCCGGGCCTGGATTACCGCGACATGCACCGTCGGTGTAGATATCGACGCCGGACAAGACTTCAGGGTCTCGAGCGCGTGGACGTGGGTTCCACCAGCCCACCGATGGTCTGCACACGTTCGCGAGACTTCGGCCGGATGGGCGTCAGGGTGTAAACCCGTTTGCGCGCCTTGATGAGGTAGGCGCCCGCGGGCCAGGGCTTGATCCAGCCTCGGCGCAACAGAGCCGAGGGGACTCCCGGACGCGGCGCGCTGCCGCCCCACGGGGGCGTGAACAGATATTTGCGCGTGAGGGTGACGTCGTAACCGAAAAGTTCGAGCCAATCGGCAATTCGGCGCGCACCCAGCATTCGCTTGAGACCCGGGGGATACCCGCGACTGATCGCGCGGCTGCGGAAACCCCAGAGGCTGAACGGTCGGAATCCGAGCACGACGAGTTGACCGTCACCGGCCAGTACGCGATCGGCTTCGCGCACGACGGCGTATGGATCGGTCTCGAATTCGAGCGTGTGCGGCAGAACCACAGCGTCGACGGAGGCGTTGGCGATCGGAAGCTGGGAGAGCCGCGAAGCAATATCGGCCTCGGTGCTCTTGACCCTGCCATTGGCGATGACGGCGTGGCGTCGCGTGCGACAACCGGCCAGGAGGGCCGCTCGTGGACCCCAGATTCCAAGTTGAAGCAACTCCCAGCCGAAAACATCGTCCAATGCTTCGGACATGATTTCGGATTCGGCCTGTAGCACGGACTGCCCTAAGGCGGTACCGAGCCAGGAATCGGCGGCGATGGAGGTGGTGGCGTGCGTCACAAACGGCGTGAATTACATCACAAGAAAGGTAGCAATCTTGTGAACTTACGGCTTAAATAACGCGCACCGAAGAAGTACCGTCATATTTCGTAAAGGCGGTCCCGCGATCTTCCCCATGGGGGTGTGAATTGATTGGTGGATTCACTGGCTGGCGCGCTCTCGCGCCCTTGATGGTAATTGCAGCCGCCCTCGCGGGCTGCGTAACTGCTCCTGAAGCAACGAAGTCAGTTCCTGTACCCGCTCCGGCGGCTGCAGAGCCCGTCGCTGCGCCTGCCCCTGCGGCGGCTCCCCTGGCAATTTCGGCGGCGATCCCTGTGGTCGCTCCGCGGGGCCAGAGTGCCAAGGGCATTCGCCTGGCGGCTGCCGAGGAGGTCCCGTCGGACTTCATTGTCACCCCCATCGACGAGACTGGGGAATCCCCGGCCGAAACCACCACCGAATCGGACAATTCTTCGCACACCATCGCCGGCCTGACACCGGAACAGTATCCCGACGTCTTCGATCGCATTCGTGCCGGCCTGAAGCTCCAGGACATCGATTCCCGCCAGATCGACCAGCAACTCGCGTTCTACGCCAACAATCCGCAGTACCTCGAACGGGTATTCGGCCGCGCGGTTCCTTACCTGCACCATATCGTCCAGGAAATCGAGAAGCGCGGCATGCCGCTCGAACTGGCCCTGCTTCCGGTTGTCGAGAGCGCCTTCGAGCCCTATGCGCGCTCGTGGGCAACCGCCAACGGCCTGTGGCAGTTCATGCCCGGCACCGGCGAGCGCTTCGGCTTGAAGCAGGATTGGTGGTACGACGGCCGCCGCGACGTGCTCGCCTCGACGCGCGCCGCGCTCGACTACCTGCAGTACATGCACGATGAATTCTTCGACGACTGGTTGTTAGCCATCGCTGCCTACAATTGCGGCGAGTTCCGCGTGCAGCGCGAAGTGAACAAGAATCGCGCGCTCGGAAAACCCGTGGACTTCTTCAGTCTCAGCCTGCCTTCGGAAACGCGCGCATACGTGCCGAAACTGATGGCGATGCGCCGCCTCGTGGCCAATCCCGAAGACTACGGTCTCGCCTTCAGCCCGATTCCGAACGAGCCCTACTTCGTCAAAGTGGAAACCGGCGGCCAGCTCGATCTCACGCTCGCGGCCGAACTTGCCGGCATGACGCTCGATGAGGTCTACGAACTCAATCCCGGCTTTCATCGCTGGGCCACCGATCCGGCCGGTCCGCATTTCCTGCTGATGCCGCGCGATACCGCGGACGCTTTCCGCAAGAACCTCGAAATGCTCAGCCCCGATGAGCGCGTGCGCGTCTCGCTGCACAAGGTGAAGCCGGGCGAGTCGGTGGCGTCGATCGCCAAGAAGTACAAGACGCAGGCCATCGTCGTGCGTGACATGAACAGCCTCGCGGCCGGCGCCGTGCTGGTGGTCGGCAGCGAACTGCGCGTGCCCACCGCCGTCGTCAATCTACCCGCCAAGGTCATGCTGGCCGCGGCGCGTGTCGACGGCACCGGCGGCCGCTCCGGTCGCCGCCCTGGCGTTCACGTGGTGCGCAGCGGCGATTCGCTGTGGCGCATCGCCAAGCGCAACCGCATGGATGTCGCAACGCTCGCGCGCCTGAATGGCATGGGAACGGGCGACACCCTGCGCGCCGGCCAGAAGCTGGTGCTGAATACTCGCGCCGCACCGGCCAAGACCTCGGCGTCCGGAGCCAACTCGCGTGCCGTCTCCTACAAGGTGCGCAGTGGCGACTCACTGTCGCGCATCGCCAAGGTGTTCGGCGTCACGGTGTCCGACCTCGTCAACTGGAACGGCATAGCCAAGAACGCAACGCTGCGTCCGGGCCAGAAACTCACAGTCAACGTCCGCCGCCACTGATTTCGTCCCCGCACGAGGACGAGGCTGGCAGAATGCCGCCCTCGCTAACTCAAAGGGGATACACATGGGTTTCCTGAGCGGAAAGCGCGCGCTCATCGTCGGCGTCGCGTCAGATCGTTCCATCGCCTGGGGAATCGCCCAGGCCATGCATCGCGAAGGCGCCGAACTCGCATTCTCGTACGTCAATGAGAAATTCAAGGAACGCGTACAACCGCTGGCCGAATCACTGGGCTCGAAGCTCACCATGCAGCTCGACGTCACCAACGACGCCGAGATCGACACGGCCTTCGCCGCCATCAAACAAGCCTGGGGTTCGCTGGACATCGTCGTGCACGCGGTCGCCTATGCGCCGCGCGAAGCGCTGGCCGGTGGCTTCGTGGAAAGCACCTCGCGTGAGGCGTTCAGAGTCGCGCACGACGTATCGAGCTACAGCCTCACCGCCCTCGCCCGGGCGGCGAAGCCACTCATGGTGGGACGTGCGGGCTCCATCCTCACGCTGTCCTACCTGGGCGCCGTGAAATCCATCCCGAGCTACAACGTCATGGGGCTGGCCAAGGCCAGCCTGGAAGCCAACGTGCGCTTCCTGGCCGCCGACATGGGACCCGACAATGTTCGCGTGAACGGCATTTCCGCGGGGCCCATCAAGACGCTTGCGGCCGCTGGCATCGCCGGCTTTCGCAAGATGTTGAGCCGAGTGGCCGACGTCGCGCCGCTGCGCCGCAACGTCACGCTGGAAGATGTAGGCAATGCCGCCGCGTTCCTGTGTTCGGACCTCGCCAATGGCATCACCGGCGAGATCCTTTACGTGGATGGCGGGTTCAGCACCGTCGGTATGAGTTTTCCGCAGGAAGCTGGGGAAGGCTGAACTCAGACCGTTATTGCGGCGGCGTGTCGTAGTAACCGGCGAGATCGCTACCGTTGAAATAGCGAGCCGGGGCTGTTGGCAGCGGCAGCATCTGCGCGTTCCATGATTCCCACTGCGACTTGAGCGCGGCGAATCGTTCGGGCTCATCCTTGCGCCGGTTGGCGCGCTCGCGCGCATCGGTCGCGAGGTCGAAGAGGAATTCGGAACTCCCGATGCGCAGATATTTCCAGTCGCCGGAACGCGTCGCCGCCTGGTTGCGGTAGTTCATGCGCCAGTGGAGCGTTCGTCGCTCGACGCGGCGCGCGCCCTGCAGCAGCGCCGAAAGATCAATTCCGTCGAGCGGGTATCCCGCATCGGCAGCGCCGCGGCCAAGCGTGAGCAGCGTCGGCACCCAGTCCATCGAGACCATCACCTGATCGGTGACGGAACCCGCGGGCAGCTCGCCCTTCCAGCGCACGATTTGCGGCACGCGAATCCCACCCTCGAGCAAATCGAGCTTCTGCCCGCTGAGCGGCCAGTTGTCGGAGAAACGTTCGCCGCCGTTGTCGCTGGTGAAAACGACGAGCGTGGAGCGATCGAGTTTTGTGGCCCGCAATGCCGCGAGCACGCGCCCGATACCGGTGTCCATCGAGCGCACCATGCGTGCGTACACATCGAGAGATCCGCCTTCGAAATGAAACAGCGCGCGATCCTTGGGCGTCGGTGTATCGCCCGGCGCCTGCCAGGGCCAGTGCGGTGCGGTGTAGTGCAGCGATAACAGGAAAGGCGCGTCATGACGGCGAGCGTCGCGCACGTACTCGACGGCCTTGTCGCTCAAAACGTCCGTGAGGTAACCGTTGGCTTCCGTCAGCCGTTCGCCGTCGTAGAGATCCGGCGTGTCGCGCGGTGGCGCGGTGTGCGACACGTAGTCGGCAGCGCCACCGGCAATGCCGAAGAACTGGTCATAGCCGCTCTTGAGCGGGCTGTAGCCAGGTAGCGCACCCAGGTGCCATTTGCCGATCAGCGCGGTTCGATAGCCCGCCGTGCGCAACATCGACGGCAAAGTCGGATGCGCGGGCGACAGCCCCGACGCATCACCCGTTGTGCGCGCGTTGATCGGTTCTTCAAGACCCGTGGCGAGTCGATACTGGTAGCGACCCGTCGCGAGCGCAACGCGCGTCGCCGAACACACGGGGGAATTGGAATAAGCCTGGGTGAATCGCACGCCTTCGGCGGCAAGCTCGTCGAGCACCGGTGTCTGGTAGTCGCGCCGACCGTAGCAGCTCAGGTCAGCGAACCCGAGATCGTCGGCCAGGATGAACAGGATGTTAGGGCGCTGCCGCGAAGCGGCGGCAGCGGCGGCTCCGCGCGCCATCGCGACGAAGGCCATTCCCGAGCCCAGGGAAACCAGAAAGCGGCGGCGCTGAGAGCGTGACATGGGCGCTTCCGGTTGAATGAGCTTCAGAGCGGCTGGGTCGATGGCGCCGGCAGAATCCCCGTTTCACCCTCGAGTCGCGCCACGATCACGGCACAGACAGAGTCGGCCAGCACGTTGATGGCGGTGCGGCACATGTCGAGTATGCGATCGAAGACCAGCAACACGCCGATGGCTTCGGCGGGTAGTCCCACCGCCGCGAGAATAACCGCGATACCCACCAGCGATGCGGCGGGAATTCCTGCCATGCCCATCGAGGTGACCAGTGCAAGGATG
>DASTTJ010000109.1:0-39495 GCA_035760205.1 Steroidobacteraceae bacterium
AGGGCGCCGAGCTTCTGATCAGGAACCGCGCGCAGAATCGCGTAGTAAGGCGTGAAGTACCATACCGGCGCGATGTGCTCGGGCGTGGACGACGGATTCGCCGGTTCGAAGTTCGGGGGTTCCATGAACAGGCCGCCGAACGTCGGTACGAAGAAAACCACGATGGCAAACGCCGTGAGGAACAGGCCTACGCCGACGATGTCCTTGAGCGTGTAATAAGGATGGAACGGGATACCGTCCTTCGGCTTGCCATCGGCGCCGAGGTTTTCCTTGATCTCGATGCCATCCGGATTGTTCGAGCCCACCTGACGCAACGCGACCAGGTGCAGGAGGATGAGCAGCGCGATCACGAAAGGCAGCGCGATGACGTGCAAAGAGAAGAAGCGCGTGAGCGTGGCATCGCCGATGCCGTAGTCGCCGCGAATCCACTCCACGAGACCTTCACCGACAACGGGAATCGTGCCAAAGAGATTGATGATGACCTGCGCGCCCCAGTACGACATGTTGCCGTAGGGCAGGACGTAGCCCATGAAGGCTTCGGCCATGAGCGCGAGGTAGATCAGCATGCCGATGACCCACAGCAGTTCGCGCGGGCCTTTGTAGCTGCCGTACAGGAACGCGCGCGCCATGTGCAGGTACACGACGATGAAGAAGAACGACGCGCCGACCGCATGCATGTATTGCAGCAGCCAGCCGTAGGGAACTTCGCGGCGCAGGTATTCCACCGAGTCGAACGCGGAGGACTCACCCGGCTTGAAATGCATGGTGATGAAAATGCCCGTCACGATCTGCATGACGAACACCAGCAGGGCCAGCGAACCGAAGAAGTACCAGATGTTGAAGTTCTTCGGCGCGTAATAACCCGTCAGCTGGTCGGCCATGAACTGATCGACGGGCAGACGCTTGTTGAGCCAGGCGCGAAAGCCACCGGCATTCTTATCCATCGTGGCGGACATCAGGCCACCCCTTTCGCCGGCGTATCCACGCCGATGACGAGCTTGTTGTCGCCTTCGAAGCTGTAGGGCGGAATCTTGAGATTTACTGAAGCCGGCGAGCCTTCGAACACTCGACCCGCGAGATCGAACTTCGAGCCGTGGCACGGGCAGAAGAAGCCGCCCGGCCAATTGGCCATCACCGAGGCATCACCCGGAGTGAACCGCGTCTTGGGCAGGCACCCGAGGTGCGTGCAGGTGCCAATCATCACCAGCACTTCGGGCTTGATGGCGCGGGAGTCGTTCCTGGCGTACTCGGGCTGTTCGGACTTCTCGGACTTCGGGTCCTTGAGCTCCGACGCGAGCGCGCCGAGCGACGCCAGCATTTCGGGCGTCCGCTTGACCACGTAGATCTGCTGCTTGCGCCAGAAAAAAGTTGCCATCTGGCCCGGCTCGATCTTCGTCAGATCGACCTCGGTGGGCAGGCCCGCGGCGCGGGCGCTCTCCGAAGGCATCCACGATGCCAGGAAGGGCACCGCGGTCAGCACCGCGCCAACCGCACCGGTACCGGCGGTGGCTGCTATCAGAAACTTGCGCCGACTCTCGTCGACTTCGGGGACGGTATCGTCGGCCGCGTGATCGCTCATTCTTGACCTCAGGAACGTTCATTCGCCCCGGCGCGCGGACGCAAAATGCGCCGCTGCGAGACCCCGGGAGGCGGCGCATTATACACATGAGGATCAACGCTAAGACCGCCCGCCGATGAGGATTATCCGGCCTATGTCGACTCGACCCCTGTTGCGATTTCTGGCTTTCATTTCGATCTCCGCGGTCGTTGGACTCGCGGCCGCGTTCGTTGCAGTGATGGTGCGCCCGGAGCTCATCGCGCGGCGCGCGCCGCCCCCCCAGCCCGCACCGCAGGCCGCTCCCCCGGCACCGGCCGCCAACGCCGTGCCCGTGGTACTGGCTCCAGTGCCCGAAGTCCCGCGTGCGGTGAACTCATACGCGGACGCCGTCGAGCGGGCGGCGCCGGCCGTGGTCAACATCTATACGGCAAGGCTCGTGACCGAACGCATCCAGCCGAACGCCATCGAAGAGTTGTTCGGTGACGCCCGGCCTCGCTACCAGCGGCGCCTCGAGCAGAGCCTGGGTTCGGGCGTCATCGTGGATGGCGCCGGACACGTCATCACCAATCACCACGTCATCGCCTCGGCGGATCTGATCCGGGCGCAGCTTGCCGATGGACGCATCGCGGACGCCAAGATCGTGGGTCGAGATCCGGACACCGATCTTGCCGTGCTGAAACTCGACCTGAAATCGAATATCCCGGTGATGCCGCTCGGCCATTCGGACCGGTTGCGCGTGGGCGACATCGTGCTAGCCATCGGCAATCCCGTGGGCCTGTCGGCGACCGTCACACAGGGAATCGTCAGCGCCACTGGCCGCGGCCAGCTAGGCGTCGCCACGTTCGAGAACTTCATCCAGACCGACGCGCCGATCAACGTGGGAAATTCAGGTGGCGCGCTGATCAATGCCGACGGCGAACTCGTCGGCATCAACACCGCTGTGTTAGCCAAGAACCTGGGGGTCGAAGGCATAGGTTTTGCCATCCCCGTCAACCTGGTGCGCGGCGTGATGTCGGAGATTCTCACCAAGGGACGCGTGGTGCGCGGCTGGATCGGCATCGTGCCAGCCGACATCGACCAGCTCGAGGCGCGGCGTTTCAATCTCGCGCAGCCGGGCGTGGTGGTCGCCAAGCTCTATGTGGGCAGCCCCGCCGCCGAAGTGGGCATGGAACCACGCGACATCATCCTCACGGTGAACGGCGTGAAGGTGAGCAGCGCGCAGGACACGCTCACGCGTATCGCCAACGTAAAGCCAGGCAAAAAGATCACCATCACGGGAATACGCGGTACTGCGCCCTTCGAAAACGAAGTGGCGGTGGGCGAACGCCCCAGGAACCGTTAATTAAAGAGGCTGCCTACTGCAGGCAGACGACGACATTGGCCGCGTAGCTGCGCCAGTTGATCGGGATGACGAACGAGCGGCCGGTGGTGGCGGCGGCCGTGGCGGCATTGTTGCGGTCGCAGATGGTCGGCGTGCTGATGACGAAGTTGCGGCCGAAATCGCGGCGCGCATTGCCCGAGATGGTGTTGGCCACTTCGCCCACGAGGTCGCGCACGTTCTGCTCGCCGGTGTCGGTTTCGTTCATGCACATCAGCATCACCGAGAGCATGCCGCGCGGCGCGGTGAAATAGACCTTGCCTTCACGGTTGCCGGAAATGCCGATGACGCCGGCGTAGTCCTGGACTACGGCCGACTTGTCGATGCACAGGTAGGGAGATCCGACCGTGGCAGGGTGACCCGTCGCGGTCTCGAAGAAGTGCACAGTGCCCTGCACAAAGGTTCGAACTTCTTCAGCGTCCAACATTTCTCTTACTCCCCAATCAACTCGGCGAGAGCTTCATTGAGCTGGTCGTCCGTAAACGGCTTACACAGAAAGCCGTTGGCGCCCTTCTCGATGGCTTCAACGGCTGTGGCTTTATCGGCCAGAGCCGACACCACCAGTATAAGCACATCAGGCTTTATTTTGATTACGTGCTCCACGCACTCTATTCCATCCATTTCCGGCATGGTCAGGTCGAGCGTCATCACGTCGGGCAACAACTGCTTGAACTTGGTGACCGCATCGAGGCCGTTCACGGCAGTACCGACCACTTCGAGCTGGTCATTCTGCTGGGAACGTTCGATGCGACGACGCATCACATTTGAGTCGTCGACGATCATCATGCGCATCGGTTGGCGCGGTTTGGGAACTGCACTCATGGTCTAAAACACTCCTCCCTAGGCAGCCACGACCCCGGCAGCATTCGCGCTGGACGGGAACGACAAGGACAGACGCATGTTCTTGCCGACTTCAGAATTCAACGAGATACGACCTCCGAGACGGGCCGCAATCTCCGCGATCACATCCATGCCCACCCCGCGGCCCGCGTCCCGGGTGACACCCGTGGCGGTCGAGAAGCCGGAACGGAACACCAGCATCATGGCCTCCTGGTCGGAGAGCGCAGCGGCGTCGTTCTGCGAAATGATGCCCTTGGTCACTGCCGTCTTGCGCAGCTTGTCGGGCGTAAGGCCGCGACCGTCGTCCTCGCACTGCATGCGGAACGCGCGGCCCGACTCGGTCATCTCGAAATTGATGCGGATATGGCCTTCAGGCGATTTGCCGGCAGCCTCGCGCTCTTGCGGTGATTCGATACCGTGCACCACGGCGTTGCGAATCAGCTGTATCAGCACGTCCTTGACCGGACGGCGATAGGTCTCGGGCACCTGGTCATGACCGCGGCAGGTCACGACGACCTTCTTGCCGTGATCGTTGGCGATGCGATCCGCCAGCTGCTGCGCGGAGGCGACAAAGCCTTCGCGAGCCGAACGCTGCAGGGTTGCTTCGGCGGCCACGGCGTCGGCCGTGAGCGCCTGCCGCGAAGAAGTATCGCCGGTGCTGGCCGCGGCGTGACTGCCGGTGGCACCCGTAGCATGTCCCGCAACTTGTCCTTGTTTGGGCGCGAAGCTGTCGCGGAAGCTTGCGAGCTTCGTGACCATTTCGCGGACCGACTGCGAATGCGACACCAGGTCATCGAACTTGGTGAGCAGCGGCAGGAAGTCGTCGCCGGTGAGATCGGTGCGTTCACGCAGCGCGGCAAGATCGCTCTCGAGTGCGTGCGCGCGCTGCTCCATCGAACCTAAGCCGATGGCCGAAGCCTCGCCCTTGATGCTGTGGATCTGACGGAACAGCCCGTCGATCTTGCGGCGGAACGAGGCGCTGTCGCGCGCCGGATCCCGCAGCGTGGCGTTGATCATCTTGAACGCGACGTCCGAGTCGTCCAGGAACGAACTGAGCTGGTTCGGATCCACGTGCAGGATCGAGAGGAACGCATCCATCTGCGTCTGCGCGTTGTCCTGCGCGCCCTTGAGCTGCGCCGCCAGTGCCACGCGCGCGGTCACGTCGGACACCGACACCAGCACGTGCGTGATCGCGCCGTCGCGACGCACGCGGTGGAAGTTGAATTCGAGGTAATGGGTCTCGCCCTTGTCCTGCTTGCCATCGCCGCCGGTGATCACTTCCACTTCGTTGAGCGGGTTGATCGAGCGGATCAGGTTTTCCTTGGTGCGCTCGCTCCACAGCACTTTGACGAACTTGGTCGCAATGGCCAGCGTCTTTGCCGACACCAGGTTGCGCAGCAGATCTTCGAAGGTGATGCCCGCGATGGATTCCCGCTGGAAGAGCGAGCCGGTCGCGTCGGAGTGAATTTCGCCGATCTTGAGATCGGCATCGAGCAGGAAGAGACCTTCACGCACCGTACGCAGAATGTCTTCTGTCTGCTGGCGGGCTGCCTGAGCCGCCGCGGCCTGTTTGCCGCGCGCCAGCGAGAGGTAACCGACGAGCGCGGCCAGTGCGGCCGCGAGTCCTACGCCGATGAGCACCACCGAGCGCAGCGCAGTCGCCAGCGAGTCGGAGGAGCTTTGCAGACCGGCGATGATCTGCGCGAGGCTCTTTTCCAGGGCCGGCGTATAAACGCGCGCCTGCGTGGCGGCGTTGGTGACCGAACGCTGCAGTTCGCGGCCGTCCATGTTGAGCTGCGTGCCTTCACGCTCGCTGTCCGAATACGGGATCGAACTGAAGTTCGCGACCGGCGCGAGGGCCGGCTGGTACTTCTTCCACGCGTCCGTCATTTCGCTGATCGTCTTCTGCACGTCGTCGTCGCCGCCGAAGCCGCCGATGCTGACACCGCCACCAGACTGGAGCGACGCCGTGGAAGTCTCGAATTGCTGCGTGGCGCGCTTCAGCTGCTCGATGGAGTCACGCACGAATCCACGCGCGCGCAGACGATCCTGGATCGAGTTGAGTGCCGCTTGCATGCGCGAGGGCTGCTGCTGCAGTTCACCGATGGCGCGGACCGCGGTGTTGTTCTCCACCAGGCGACCGGCGAAGTACCAGGCTGGCGCGAGCACGCCCACCAGGAACGCCAGGGCCAGGATGCCTACCGCCACCCACACGGCGCGAGCGCCCTGCATGCGTGACGAAAACTTCTTTGCCGTTTTGGCTTTGTCTTTACTCACAGAGCTCACCCTCCATCACTCCGGCTTGAATACGATGCGCTGAACCGCGAGACGCGAGTCAGTCGACTCGAATTCCTCAAACCGGGCACTTTCCATTGCCGATATCGCCGCCGCGTCAAACAGGCCCGCGGGCTCACTCGACAGCACGCGCACGCGTTCCGTGCGGCCTTCGGGCGTTACGTAGAACTCCACGCGCACCCAGCCTTCGACACCCTTCGCGGAAGTCGGATATTTCGGCCGCGGCGGACGCGCCATCTTGAGCGGCGGTAGTTTGGGAGCCGCAGCCGCGGTGGCAACCGCCTGCTGGGCATTCGCAATCGCCGCACGCAGATCGCCGAGATCGGCGTCGCCGCCCAAGCTCTCGGCCGCATCGAGCAACGCGGCGGCATCGGTCGGCCGGCCACCCGTGAGGCGCGAGCGGGCTTCGCTGATGAGACGCGTGCGCACATCGCGCACCACCTGCACCGTCGTCGGATTGCGCACATCGAGCAGACGCAGTCGCTCGGCGTTCGAAACCGCTGAATCATTCGCGGGCTGGATCAGATTGCCGCTGGCGAGGCGATCCTGCGCCGCCTTGGCGAAGCGTGCGATATCTTCGTTCGTGCGTTGCTGCTTCTGGTTGGCGGCGGTGATATCCCGCTGCGCGGCGTTGATGACCGCGGCCGAGACGCCGTTTTCGCGCGCCGCGCCGAGCATCGACTGCACCCCCGCGTTGTCGCCCTTGGCGGCGGCATCGCGCGCTGCGGCAAGCAGGCGCTGGTTCAGATCGTTGTTGAGACGTGTGATGAGGTCGGATGAGGCGCCCACCTCGCGCAAGCCGGCGATCGCATCTTTTGCGGACTCGTCGTTCGGCGTCACCAGGCGCCCATTGGCCAGGCGCGATTCGGCGCTTGCCACCAGGCGGCTGATGGAAACCGAGCGGCGCTTGTTGTCGAGCTCCTTGCCGAGCTGCGCGATCTGCGCGGGCGGCAGAAGCGCATCTTTCTGCGCAGCGTCGAGCAGGGTCTGGGCGCGATCGAAGTTCTGCGCAGCGAGAGTCGCCTGGATCTGGGCGAGCGCAGTCTGGGCGCGCATGGAGTCGAGGCGCGCGTCGACTTCGACCAGCCGCTGGTCATTCGGATCGATGCTGCGCGCGGCTTCGAGCTCGGCGAGCGCGTTGTCGAAACGGCGCTCATCGAGCGCCGTGCGGGCACGCGCGATCAGCAAGCCGCCGAGGCGCTTGAGGCCTTCGGTGGCTTCGGCATTGCCCGGATCGAGCTGCAGGACCGTGCGGAAATGTTCGAGAGCGTTGTTCTTGGCGGGTTCAATGTAGCGGCGCTCGTCCATCGCCATGCGCGCCTTCTCGAGCACTTCGTCGAGTGAGGCGACCGGAGCCGTCGTACCAGCCGACGGAGCCTTGCCTGTATTCGGGGTGACGGCGGCGGTGGCCGCAGCCGGAGCTTCTCCCGAGGAACCCTTCGACATGAAGAAATAACCGGCGCCTGCGGCGGCGAGCACGGCCACGACGATGCCGATCATCACGACCGGCGACTTGCCGGACTTCTCTTCGCCGCCCGAGCTGCCGCTCGAAGGCGAGGTGACTGCGCTCAGCGCGTCAGCCGTGGAGGAAATACGCGCCGCGTCGTTGATCGCGCGGAGCATGGGGCCGGTTTCCACCGGCGAATCGACCAGCGCCTGGATGGCACCTTCGAGCATCAGTGCGTCGACCATGCTCGCCGAGGCGCCGTCGCGAATCGCGATGACGACAGGGTTGTGCGGGCTGGCGGAAATCGGTGCGAAGTCTTCGGAATTCATTCCGCGCAGGTCCGCGACCAGGATGGTTCGCGTACCCGGCTTCAGCATGTTCGCGGCAGTGCCGAGACTGTCGGCGTGCCGGAGCTGGCAGGAGGATTCGAGCATGGGCCCGAGCTGCGCCCACAAATCGAGGTCGGGCGTGGCGATGAGCGCCAGCGGACGTTTCGACTTGAAAGTGCTGGCTCCCATATTGTTGCCCCTACCCGAGGTGTCAGTTTGCGCGGTTGCGCCGAATTCCGAACGTGCTTGCATGGACCCTCGACCTCTCATCGAACTAGTTGGCGACGGTGGCTCTTCCTCGCGGTGCCGGGGCAACCTTGGCCCGTCTCCGGGGAACGACAGTGAGGGCCAGTATTAAGTCAGTGCGTTGCCGCTGAGTGGCACTGAGTCACATCCGGCGCAAGGGAGACCCGCAAGAACGGCCGGATCGCGACCTGGATCACAAATGGTGCGTGAAGACATTCCCGGTTTCCGCCGGCAAACGGCGACGTGCCTCTCAGACACGCCACGGGCCTTTAAAATCAGTACAAAACGGCGAAATGTCCCCATTGTCTCCCGGCCCTTCCTAGTTAGGAACGCGCCGGATGCGGGCGCCGATCTGCGCCAGCTTTTCTTCGAGCGCTTCGTAGCCGCGATCGATGTGATAGATGCGCTCGATTTCCGTCCTCCCTTCCGCCACCAGGCCGGCCAGCACCAGGCTGGCCGAGGCACGCAGGTCGGTGGCCATGACTGGCGCCGCGGTCAGTTTGGGGACGCCCTTGATGATGGCCGTGTTGCCCTCGAGCCGGATCTCGGCGCCCAGTCGGCGCATTTCCAGCATATGCATGAAGCGATTCTCGAAAATGGTCTCGACGATCGTGCCGACGCCATCGGCAATGGTATTGAGCGCGGCGAACTGCGCCTGCATGTCGGTGGGAAACGCCGGATACGGCGCGGTACGCACGTCCACCGACTTGGGGCGGCGACCGCGCATGTCCACTTCGATCCAGTTCGGCCCGATGCCTATCTTGGCCCCGGCCTCAGTGAGCTTCGCCGTCACCGCGTCGAGATGTTCGGGCGCCGTATTCTTGATGCGTACGATGCCCGAGGTGATCGCACCGGCCACCAGGTAGGTGCCGCCTTCGATGCGGTCGGGCAGTACTTCGTAGCTGGTGCCGTGGAGTTTCTCGACACCCTGGATCGCGATCTTGTCGGTGCCCGCACCGCGGATCTTCGCGCCCATAGAAATGAGGAAGTTGGCGAGGTCCACGACTTCCGGTTCGCGCGCCGCGTTTTCGATGATGGTCTCCCCATCGGCGAGTGTGGCCGCCATCATGAGGTTCTCGGTGCCCGTGACCGTCACGGTGTCCAGGTTCAGGCGTGCGCCCTTCAGGCGGCCGGCACGCGCGCGGATGTAGCCACTATCGATCTGGATGTCGGCACCCATGGCCTGCAAGCCCGCGACGTGGATATTCACCGGCCGCGCGCCAATGGCGCAGCCGCCGGGCAGTGACACGTCGGCCTTGCCGAAGCGCGCCAGCAGCGGACCCAGCACCAGGATCGAGGCGCGCATGGTCTTCACGAGTTCGTACGGCGCGAAACATTCGCGCGTGGTAGTGCCGTCGATCTCGATCTGCATCTTCTCGTCGATGGTGACCGAGACGCCCATGCGTCCTAACAACTCGATCATCGTCGTGACGTCCTGCAGGTGTGGCACGTTGCGGATGGTCACCGGGCCGTCGGCCAGCAGAGCGCCCGCGACGATCGGCAGGGTCGCGTTCTTGGCACCTGAAATACGCACTTCGCCCTCGAGGGCGATGCCACCATTGATCTGCAGCTTGTCCACTGGATATCTCGCGGGGGACTGGCCCCATTTTTAGGTTGGCGCACGCTAGCAAAAAGCCAGCGGAAAAAAATGGGGACTGACCCCATCAGCCGAAGCCTGCTATCCGCGGGCCCGAAATTCGTCGGGCGTCAGCGCCTCGATCGACAGGGCATGGATTTCGCGGCCCATGAGCCCGCCCAAGGCCTTGTACACCAGCTGGTGGCGGGCAATGGGCCGCAGACCCGCGAACTGTGCCGCAACGATCTGCGAGGCGAAATGTGTGTTGTCGTCGGATTCCACCCGTACCGCGGCGCCCGGCAAACCGGCGCGGATGAGGTCGGCGATGCGATCGGGGGTCATGACACTCGAGTTCATCGCGGTATCTTAAGCGTTATGATCGACGCATGAATGCCCAGCTCAAGACCAATCCGGCCACGCTGATCGCCGCCGGACGCCGGGCTCTCGAGATCGAGGGCCGGGCCATCGGGGCGCTGGTGCCGCGGCTCGATGCGAGTTTCGCGCGGGCCTGCGACATCTGCCTCGAATGCCACGGCCGGGTCATCGTCACGGGCATGGGCAAATCCGGCCACGTGGCGGGAAAAATCGCGGCCACGCTCGCCTCCACCGGCACACCATCCTTCTTCATGCACGCCGCCGAGGCCAGCCACGGCGACATCGGCATGATCACGCGCGAAGACGTGCTGCTGGCCATCTCCCACTCCGGCGAGACGGGCGAAGTATTGTTGATGATTCCGCACCTTTCACGGCTCGGGGTCCCCATCATTTCCATGACCGGCAATCCAACGTCCTCGCTGGCGCGTGCCTCGACCGTACATCTCGATGTCAGCGTTGCCGAGGAAGCCTGCCCGCTCAATCTCGCACCCACGGCCAGCACCACCGCCACGCTGGCCATCGGCGACGCGCTGGCCGTCGCCATGCTCGAAGCCCGCGGTTTCACGCCGCAGGATTTCGCGCGCTCGCATCCGGGCGGCGCGCTTGGCCGCAAGCTGCTGCTGCACGTCGGCGACGTCATGCGCACCGGTGACGAAATGCCGGTCGTCAGTCCCACGGTATCGCTGGCGGAGGGCCTGGTGGTCATGTCAAAGAAAGGCCTGGGCATGTGCGCCGTCGTCGACGCTGGCCAGTTGCTGGGTGTGTTCACCGACGGTGACCTGCGCCGCGTGCTCGATCGCGAGTTCAACGTGCACAAGACCACGATGCGCGAAGTCATGACCTCTCCCGGCAAGCGAATCACCGCCACCGAACTCGCTGCCGAAGCGGCCCATCTCATGGAGAAACACCGCATTACCGCGCTGCCCGTGGTCGATGCACAGGGCGCCCTGATTGGCGCCCTCAACGTGCACGATCTGCTGCGCGCCGGGGTGCTGTGAGCGAGGCGGCCCCGTATCAGGCAGCGCTCGCGCGCGTGCGGCTGCTGGTCCTCGACGTAGACGGAGTGCTCACCGACGGGCGCCTGTTCTATGGCCCGAAAGGCGAACTGCTCAAGGCCTTTCACGTGCGTGACGGCTACGGCATCAAGCGGGTCGCCGCCGCCGGCATCACTGTCGCCATACTTTCGGGTCGCAAGTCCGCTGCGGTTGCGCGGCGCGCGAAAGAATTGGGAATCCGCCACGTCATCCAGGGAGCGGACGACAAGCTGAGTGCGCTGCGCAAACTCGCCAAGACCCGTCGCCTGTCGCTGGAAGAATGTGCCTGCGTGGGTGACGACACGCCGGACGCGCCGATTCTCGCTGCCGCGGGTGTCGGCATTGCGGTGGCCGATGCCCATCCGGATGCGCTTGCGGCCGCGGACCTGGTCACGACGCGCCCAGGTGGTCACGGCGCGGTCCGTGAGGTGTGCGACTGGTTGTTCGCGGTACGCAAGGCTTCGGCATGAAGGGCCTGTCACGCCCGCTCGCCTACGCGGCGGTGCTCCTGGTAATAGGCGTGGCTTACTACCTCGGACGCGGCGGAGGTGATGGCAGCGGTTCCGATCTCGCCGGCACAATGACTCCCGATCCCGGGTACTCAGCCCGCGATGCGGTGATCATCGAAACCGGCTACGACGGCCGTGAACGCTACCGCCTCAATGCCCGAGTCATTCGCCAGCAGACGGACTCCGGGGTCATCGAACTCGAGCATCTGTCCATGGACTACCACCCTGACGCGCAGGACATGTTGCCGGGAGAGTCGGCGCCCGCCGTCACGGCATCAGGAGAGGTCTGGCATCTGTCCTCCGATCGAGGCGAGATGCGAGTCGACGGCGATGATGTCGAATTGAATGGCAACGTGCGCGTGACCGGTCCGTCGTCCGACGGCGGCGAGCCGCTGTCGTTGAGCACCGAAAGCCTGCGTATCAGCCCGCCCACGAAGTACATCGAGACCAGCGCACCGGTCCGGCTCCGCTGGTCGGGGCATTGGCTTGACGCGCGCGGCCTCCAGGCCGACTTGAAGGCGGGCACGCTGCGTCTAGAATCGGACGTCAATGGCCACTTCTCGCCGAAATAACCTTTTCGTAGTCCCGGGCACCCTGTTCGCCACTGGGTTGTTAGGCATGGCACACGGCGCGCCAGCGCCGTGCGACGAGGAGATCGTGGTCGAAAACAAATCCCTCGACATGGATTACCGCAACAACAACGCGGTGCTTCGAGACGTGGTGATCACGCAATGCGACGTGCGCATACAGGCCGCCGAGGCGCGCGTCAGCGGCGGACTCAATTTCAAGAACAGCCGCTGGACCATCTCCGGCGACGTGCGCATCAACTCCGAAGGCGGCAGCCTGCGTTCCGACAAAGCCATCGTCTCGTTCGCTGACAATCTCATTTCGCGCGCAACCATTACCGGCGCACCCGCCGAGTTCGAACAGCTGCG
Organism: Steroidobacteraceae bacterium; assembly: GCA_035760205.1. GTDB lineage: Bacteria > Pseudomonadota > Gammaproteobacteria > Steroidobacterales > Steroidobacteraceae > CADEED01. The sequence goes on from DASTTJ010000109.1 coordinate 12,523, forward strand.
CGACGACGGCACCACCGCGCGCGGCAAGGCCAACACCATCGACTACGAAACCACCAGCGGCTCGGTGAGCTTCACCACCGGCGCGTGGTTGTCCTACGGCCGCAATGAAATCACCGGTCAGCAGCTCGTCTACAACATCCGCACGCAGAGCGTGCAGGGACAATCCCGGACGGGCGGCGGCAGTGGCGACGGCCGCGTGCGCATCGTGATCCAGCCGGACAAGCCGATCACCATGCCGGACAACGAAAAAGAGAAAAAACCGTGAGCGTGCTGCGGGCCACTCATCTCGCCAAGAGTTACAAAAAGCGCCAAGTGATTTCCGATCTCTCCGTCGAAGTGGAGAGCGGGCAGATCGTCGGGTTGTTAGGCCCCAATGGCGCCGGCAAGACCACCGCCTTCTACATGATCGTCGGCCTGGTGCCGCCCGATAGAGGCACCGTCACCATCGACGATCGCGACATCACGCATCTGTCGATGCACCAGCGCGCGCACGCCGGCATTGGTTACCTGCCGCAGGAAGCCTCGGTGTTCCGCAAGTTGTCGGTCGAAGACAACGTCATGGCCATTCTCGAAACGCGCGACCTCGACGAAACCGCGCGCCAGGAGCGGCTCGAGCAGATCCTGGGCGAACTGCGCATCGCGCACGTGCGCAAGAGTCCCGGCATGGCGCTCTCGGGCGGCGAGCGCCGGCGCGTCGAAATAGCGCGCGCACTGGCCGCCGAGCCCCGTTTTGTACTGCTCGATGAACCATTTGCGGGCGTGGATCCGCTGTCGGTCATCGACATCCAGCGAATCATGAACGAGCTCACCGCCAAGGGCATCGGTGTGCTCATTACCGACCATAATGTCAGAGAAACCTTAGGCGTTTGTCAGCGTGGTTACGTAGTTTCCGGGGGAACCGTGATGGCTTCGGGAACACCCGAAGAAATCCTTGCCAACCCCCAAGTCCGTGAGGTGTACTTGGGCCAGTCTTTCCGCATGTAGCGTTTCCAGGCACCGCGGAAAAATCTATTTCTTTCATAGCGTTGAGACACCCACGCCTGTGTCGATGATGAAGCCATCACTGCAGCTGAAGCTGGGTCAGACGCTGACTATGACCCCGCAGCTGCAGCAGGCCATCCGCCTCCTGCAAATGCCTGCCCTGGAGCTGCAGGCGCACATCCGCGAGCAGCTCGAAAGCAACGTCATGCTCGAGCCCGTGGACGAATACGAAGCCACCGGCACATTCGACACACTCGAACCGCATCCGATGCCGGAAGAAAAGCGCGTCGATGCGCAGGCGGCACCCGAAGTCACGGTCGAAGCCGAAGTCATCGAAGACAACTGGAGCGAACGCAGCGCGGGCTCCGATTCCTGGCGCGATGACGACGAGCGCGCCGCCGAAGTCGCCGACGACGCGCAGCTCTCGCTGCAGGACCACCTCGTTGGCCAGCTCGAATACGCCAACCTCGAGCCGCGAGATCTGGCGATCGCACGCGCCATTGTCGATGCCATCAACGACGACGGCTATCTTTTCGACTCGCCTGTGGACATCGCCGCCACGCTGCTGCCCGAAGTCACTGCCGATGCGGACGACGTCGACCGCGTGCTGCGGCTCGTGCAGACGCTCGACCCGGCGGGTATCGCCGCGCGTTCACTCGGTGAATGCCTTGCGCTGCAACTGCGGACCCTGCATCCCGATACGCCGGGACTGCGCCTCGCACTCGCCATTGCCGACAAACATCTCGACAAGCTTGCCGACCGCGAACTCACTTCGCTGCGGCGTGAACTCGCCGCGTCAGATGACGAACTGGCGCAGGCCGTGGCGCTGGTGCGCGGGCTGCATCCGCGCCCGGGCGCCACTGTCAGCAGCGCCAAAGCCGAATACGTCGTGCCCGATGTGTTCGTACGCCGCACCGATCGCGGCTGGACCGTCGAAGTGAACAGCTCCACGCTGCCGCGCGTGCGCCTCAATCAGAGCTACGCCGACATGCTCGGCCGCGGCGCTGGCCATTCCTCCATGCGCGCGCAACTTCAGGAAGCACGCTGGCTGCTCAAGAGCCTGGAAATCCGCAACGAAACCCTCATGAAAGTTGCACGCAGCATCGTCGAGCGCCAGACCGCGTTCCTCGAGCACGGTGAGGAAAGCATGCGGCCCATGATTCTCAAGGACATCGCGCAGGCCATCGACATGCACGAGTCGACCATCTCGCGCGTCACGTCCAGCAAGTACATGCACACGCCGCGCGGTGTGTTCGAGCTCAAGTATTTTTTCTCGAGCCAGGTCGAGGCCGCCGATGGCGGCGGCGCCTCCTCCACCGCAGTTCGCGCCAAGATCCGCAAACTCATCAAGGAAGAAGATTCCGGCAATCCGCTGTCCGACAGCCGGATCGCCGAGCTGCTCTCCGGTGAAGGCATCGCGGTCGCGCGCCGCACGGTCGCAAAATATCGCGAGGCATTGGGGCTCGCCCCGTCGAACGAACGCAAGGCCAAAGCCGCCCAAGCCAATAGATAGATACATAGATAGATAGGCCAAAAAAGGAGACGAATCATGCAATTGTCGCTTTCCGGTCACCATGTCGAAGTCACACCGTCGATGCGCTCATACGTCGAGAGGAAGTTCGAGCGCATTTCCCGTCATTTCGACCACGTAATCGACGTGCATTGCGTCCTGACGGTTGAGAAGCTCCGACAAAAGGCCGAAGCCACATTGCATGTGCGCGGCAACGCCATTCATGCCGACGCCACCGAGGAAAACATGTACACCGCCATCGACCTGCTGGCCGACAAACTCGACCGGCGCGTGCTCAAGCACAAGGAAATGAAGGCCGACAAACACGCCGCAGAAGCGCGCAAGACCACGGGCAAGTAGGGTCACGCGTCGTCAATGAGGCTCATCCTCGTCAGCGGGCTGTCGGGATCCGGCAAGAGCGTGGCTTTGCACATGCTCGAAGACGCCGGGTTCTACTGCGTGGACAACATCCCGGCGGCCCTGCTGAAACCCTTCATCTCCCACACTTTGCGCAACAACGAAGCGCAATACTCGCGCGCCGCCGTGGGCGTCGACGCCCGTAACGCCGCCGCGGAAATCGAAACCGTTCCGCCGCTGATCGATGAACTGAAAAAGAGCGGAATCCAGTGCGAGATCATCTTCCTGCTCTCGAACGATGACGAACTTCTGCGGCGTTTCTCCGAGACGCGCCGCAAACACCCCATCAGCACCGACCATGTGTCGCTCAAGGAAGCCATCGCCATCGAGCGCCGGCTGCTCGAGCCAATTCTGAACGCCGCAGACCTCGTCATCGACACCTCGCGCATGGGCGTTCATGACCTGCGCGAACTCATCAGCCAGCGCGTCGAAAAACGCAGCACCGGCCGCTTGTCCCTGCTCATCGAGTCCTTCGGGTTCAAGAATGGCATTCCGGGCGACGCGGACTTCGTGTTCGACGCGCGCTCGCTGCCCAACCCCTATTGGGATCCTTCGCTGCGCGCCCTCACCGGCCGCGACCCGGACGTCATCCGTTTTCTCGAGGCGCAGCGAAGCGTGCCGCGCCTGGCCGAAGACATCCTGCAGTTCGTGGCAGCGCGAATCCCCGAACACCAGGCGGCCAACCGCCGCTACCTCACCATCGCCATCGGCTGCACCGGTGGGCGTCACCGCTCGGTCTATCTGGCCGAACGCATCGCCGAGCGGCTCTCGCACAGCTATCCAGTCATCGCCATCCGCCACAACTCTCTCGGCGAAACGCGTTCCATCACGCGCGCCCCCACTCTCGCCGGGGCCTCCACCTCCGTCGCCTAAATGGGGACACTCCCCATTTGCTAGCAAATTGGGCCGCAGCTGGTGGGGATTAAGAGCGGCAGGCTGCGGATTGAATCGTCCAGGCGCTCGCGGGTTCGCGCCCTTCGGGTTCGCTCGCGGGAGGCGGGCGCGCCAGAGCTGTCAGCGTTCATGTAGGCGCAGTGCTAGCGCACTTCGGTGATGGGAAGCACTAAAAGGAGCTGCGCGCCAAGCGCCTCCCGCTCGCCGCTCACACGCTCGCGCCTGGACGATTCAATCCGCAGCCTGCCGCGCGCACGTCGATAAGTTGCGGTTCCGCTGAAAGGAATTGGGGAGCGTGAGCCCCACAGTGTGGGAAGACCTCCAAACCGTGCGTCTCTTCTCTTTTCACACCGGCGGGGAAACGGGGCGCGGTTCGATGACGTTCGCGCCCAAGCGAGCGCACACGCGCAGGAGATGAGTGAGCGGGCCGGGTCATGCGGACTGACACTGTGCGAAGCCGCCTCTCCGCTTCATGCGGACTCTTCGCTGTCCTTTCGCCCACCCGCACCAGCACGTCTTCGTGCGAGGGCGGCGGCCTCAATCTCGCGCGGACCCAATGATCGAAAAACCCGGCTGTAGCGAAATCATCTCCTGCGCGTGGGCGCTCGCTGGGGCATGCATGCCCTCCCCAATCCGCATCCCCATTCCCCCGCAACCCATCTACACTCCCGCGCGAATGTCCGAGAGCACCGTCATCCCCCGAAAAGAACGCCGCCTCGCCGCATTGCGCGGCGCGCTGCGCGAGGGTTCGTGGCGTGGCGCGGCCCGCATGATCGCCGCGATGCACCCGGCGGAGATCGCCCTCCTCATCGAATCTCTGCCGCCGGCGCAGCGCGAAGTGGTGTGGAATTTCGTCGAGCCCGAGATCGAAGGCGACGTGCTCGTCGAACTCAACGAAACCGTGCGCCAGTCCTTCATCGAAGGAATGGATGCCGACGAATTGCTGGCCGCCGCCGAGAACATGGAGCTCGACGATCTCGCCGACCTCGTGGGCGATCTGCCCGAGGCCGTCTCCCTGCAGCTCGTGAAGTCCATGGATCAGATGGACCGCGAGCGGCTGAAGACCGTGCTGGCCTTCGAGCCGGACACCGCGGGCGGCCTCATGAACACCGACACGGTGAGCGTGCGCTCGGACGTCACCGTCGAAGTGGTGCTGCGTTATCTGCGCATGCGCGGCGAGCTGCCAGACAAGACCGACAGGCTGTTCGTGGTCGACCGCAACGACCGGTTCATCGGCACGGTGGCCCTCACCCACCTGCTAACCGAAGACCCGGAAAAATCCATCGGTGACATCCTCGATTCCGAAGGTTCGCGAATCTCGCCCGATACCAACGCACACGATGTCGCGCAGTTGTTCCAGGATCGCGACCTCGTCTCCGCCGCCGTGGTCGATACCGAAGGCAAGTTGCTCGGGCGCATCACCGTCGACGACGTCGTCGACGTCATACGCGAGGAGGCCGCGCACGAAGTCATGTCGGCGGCGGGTCTCGAAGATGAGGAAGACGTCTTCGCGGGTATCATCCCCTCCACTCGCCGGCGCCTGGTGTGGCTGGGCATCAACCTGATCACCGCGTTCATGGCGGCCGCGGTCGTCACCCGCTTCGAAGGCACCATCGAGAAAGTCGCAGCGCTGGCCGCACTCATGCCCATCGTCGCTTCCATGGGTGGCATCGCCGGTACCCAGACCGTGACGCTCATCATCCGCGGCATGGCTCTCGGACAGATCGAGTGGGTCAACGCGCGCTGGCTGTTGTGGAAAGAGATCGCGGTTGGCGGGCTCAACGGCATGATCTGGGCCGCCGTAGTCGGCGCCGTGACCATCGCCTGGTACGGCACGTGGAAAATCGCCGCCATCATCGCCGCCGCCACACTCATCAATCTTCTCAGCGCCGCGGCGGTGGGCGTCATCGTGCCGCTGTTGCTGCGACGCATGCGCATCGATCCGGCGTTGTCGGCGGGCGTGATCCTCACCACGTTCACCGATTGCATCGGCTTCGCTACGTTGTTAGGGCTCGGAGCGCTGTTCCTGACTTGACCGCGCGATCGACTTGCGAATGGCTGCCGAATTCATGCCACTCGATGGTCATCGTGGCGCGCGAATCGCGTGCCGGCAGCCGGGCAAGCGCCACGACGTGCCGATCGCCGACGTCGAACTGGCGGAATGACCAGCGTGCCGCGTGCCGATCGTCGGCCCGGTCGAAGGTGCAGGCGCCCGCGTCATCGATTCGAAACGTCATGCGGTCGAGGCCGCCCGCGATCCCGGCGCCAATCGCCTTCAGATAGGCCTCTTTCAGAGTCCACAGACGCAGGAACCGGCGTGGTTGCGCGTCGCCAGGCAATGCCTCGAGCGCATTCACTTCGACCGGAGAGAAGAATCTGCGTGCCACTTCGAGTGGCACTTTCTTCTCGTAGATTTCCACGTCGATGCCGAGCGCCGCACCTCGCGTTACCGCCAGCGCCACGAGGCCGCGCGTATGCGCCAGATTGAAATCGAGACCGCTCGCGTCGAACGGCGGCGCAAGCGCCGGGCGGCCGGTGGCGCCGCTGATAAATTGCAGATCGCGGGGAGCGGTGCCCGGCAGGTATGACGCGAGCACCTCCCGTTGCAGGCCGCGCGCGAGACGATGCAACCTGCGCGCCGGCTCGACCAGGAAGCGCCCATCGCGCACCCGTTCCTCGTCCGACATCACCGCCATGAATCGTTCGGTGTTGCCAGGTACCTCGAGCAGCGTCTCGAACGCGAGCCAGACGTGAACGGTGTTGGCCTCGATCACCCGCGAATTCTCAGGCCAGGAATGCGGCAAGCTCGTCCCGTTTGCCCAGCGTGTCGCGATATCCAAGTTCTATGAGCTCACGCGTATAACCGGATTCGAACATCAGGTAACTCGCGAGCAGGCTGCCTGCGGTTCCACGCGCGCCGATGATGCGCATCAGCGACCTAAGGCTCACAGGAAGCGTCTTGAGATGCCGCACGGCGAGCTGCGAGGGATCGACGCTGGGGGCGATGAGCATGGTGCGGATCTGGCGCGTGCCGGGCGTGCCGCCGGAAAGGGTCGACAGCCGGTTGATGCGATTGAGGTTTTCGAGGTCGGCGGATATCTGGTCGCTGAACAGCGTATCGAGCATGTAGCCGAACAGCTGCCCCGGCGTCGGCGGTGAATCCGAGGCGACGAAGCGAGGTATCAGATCGAGATGCGTGGGTCGCACGCCCAGCACCAGCAGCCGATCGGCACCGAGGTGAATGGCCGGCGAAAGCGGTGCGGTCTGGCGCATCGCGCCGTCACCGAAGTATTCGCCGTGCAGGCTCATCGGCGGAAAAAGGAACGGGATGCCGAGGCTGGCCATCAGGTAGTCGAGCGACAGTGGCACGCGTTCGCCGTGCCGTTGCGCCCTCGACCATTCGCTAATGGTGGTCTCCGCCTCGAAGAACGACACTGAGCGTGCAGTGAAATAGCTGGTGGCGCACAACGCCAGCGCGCGCAAATGGCCCTGGGCCACGTTCACCCGTATGGCATCGAAATCCGTCACCGTCGCCAGCAGCTCGCGCAGCGGTGAATTGTCGAGCAGTGATTTCGGTGGACCGATCATGCCGCCCGTGAACAGCGAACCCATCCAGCGCGCGCCGGCCTTGAGCATGGCCATCGCGTCGGACCGGAACACCTGCGCTACGTGGAAATTCGCCCAGACCTTCTCGATTTCGCCCACCGACTGGTGCCAGCGAGTCACGTTACCCGCCAGGATGCTGGCCGAGACGGCGCCGGCCGACGTTCCGACGATGATGGGGAACGGCCAATCGGGGCTGACATGGATTTCAGCGAGCGCCTTGAGGACGCCTACCTGATAAGCGGCGCGCGCGCCTCCGCCAGTCAGGATCAGACCCGCGCGAGAAACAGTGCCGGCGCTGCTAATATTCGCCTCCCCCACGACCCATCCCATTTGACGGAGAACCCCATGCTCGCACTTCGAAGGACTTTGGTCACCGCCCTGATCGCGATGACTGCAAGTGTATGCGCTCAGACTCCCGCCGCGGCACCCGCGGAAGGATCGGCGGCGCCGGCACTCAAACTACAGGACCAGACCGGCAAGTGGCAGACGCTGGAACAGTACAAGGGCAAGTGGGTGGTGTTGTACTTCTACCCGAAGGACTTCACTGGTGGCTGCACTACCCAGGCCTGTGAATTGCGCGACAACATCTTCGCATTCCGCAAGGCGGACGCGGTCATTCTCGGCGTCAGCGTCGACGACGTCGCTTCGCACGAAAAATTCGCCAAGGAACACAGCCTGCCGTTCGACATCCTTGCCGACCCGACGCGCGAAGTATCCAAGTCGTACGGTGTGCTGTTCAACGCCGGCGTCACTTCGCTCGCGAGCCGCCAGACGTTCCTGATCGGCCCCGACGGCAAGATCGTCAAGCACTGGGCCAAGGTGGATCCGAAAGGCCACTCCGACATGGTGCTCGCCGAGATCAAGGCCCATTCAGTGGACAAGGCGCCCGCGAAGGCGAGCTGACCGCCCGATCAGCGCTTCAAGAAAAAGGCCCGGCGTGAGTTGCACGCCGGGCCTTTTTCGTGGGCTGTCTCCCGGTCTATTTCTTCTTCGGCTCGTTGACCACGGGGTCGAGGTCCTGCCCCGTATTGTCCTTGAGCTTGACCTTCATTCCGTCGAATGCGCCCTTGTCCGACGGCGACAAGTTGGGATGCCCGGCGAGGAAACCTACTGATATGGCACCGATCACGTAATACGTTTCACCGGGCTCCACTTCCAGTGTGAGTGCATCTTTGGCTTCCGAGTGCACTTCGTACACGTGTTTGCCTGCCGGAACCTGCACCGTGCAATAACTTCCACTCTTGAGCTTGCACAATTCGACGCCGTTTTCGCGAACCTTGTAGCTGATCGCCGCACCGGCAAACTTCTTCTCGCGGAAGAACACCACTGTGCCGGTGCTGGTGTCAGCCGCGGCAGCGCCGGCAGCCGGCGCCGTGGTGTCCTGCGAGTTCGCAGCGAACGGCGTCAGCATCGTGAGCGCGAGAGCCGCGCTAAAAATCCTGTGCTTCATCATCTCCTCCCCTCCGTTTATCAACCGGCGACAATGCCGGCATTTGAATCTCCATCGCGACTTTGGCGCTGGCCACGGTGCCGCGCGGAATGATCATCGCGCCCCCGACCACGAACAGCCCCAAGGGACCCGTGACGACGGCGGCTGCCAGCGACTCATTCAGACGATCTCGCCCACTCGCCCCGAGCGAGAAGGAGCGCAATCGCACTTCGAGTTCGCCCACGCGGACAAATCGGGCGGCGAGCAGAAGCTCGCCTGGCTTGCCACCCGCGCCGGACCTGGCGGCATGGATTACTTCTCCTTCGCCTTCGCTGCCCGCCGGAATCACCATTGCACCGCCAACCAGAACGTCCTCGTCGATGAGGATCCGGAAACGATCGCCATTCCTGTGTTTCTTCGACGATATTTCTTCATCGATGCGCACGTAGAGCGGGGTGAGCGCGGGAACTGACACCCACGTGTCGGGTGCCACTGGGGCTTCTGTCGCCGGCACCACTTCGATGACATCAGACGCCCGGGTTTCGTTTCCCTGGCCAATGCCTTGAACCACACTGAGACACAGGGTGGCGACGAATGCTCTAGCTAACATGCGGCGAATTATATGAACCCGCGCGTCGCAGCTCACGCATTGCGTGATCGAGGCCATCGAGCGTCAGTGGAAACATGCGTCCGCCGACCAGATCGCGGGTGATCGCCACCGACGGCGTCCATTCCCAGCGGTCTTCCGATTCCGGGTTCAGCCAGACCAGGCGAGGAAAGTGGTTGGCAAACCGGCTCATCCACACGCGGCCGGATTCCTCGTTCCAGTGTTCCACACTGCCGCCCGGCTGCTCGATTTCGTACGGACTCATGGTGGCGTCACCGACGAACACCACACGGTAGTCGGAGTTGAACGTGCGCAGCAGTGTCCAGGTGTCGGTGATCACGCTGAAACGCCGTCGATTGTCCTTCCACAGCCGCTCATAGGGAAAATTGTGGAAGTAGAAGTATTCGAGATGTTTGAACTCCGCGCGGGCGGCGGAGAACAGCTCCTCGCAAACCTTGATGTGCGGGTCCATGGAGCCACCCACATCGAGCAGAAGCAGCAACTTCACGGCATTGCGCCGCTCCGGCACCAGTTTCAGGTCTAACAACCCGGCGTTGCGCGCCGTGGCGTCGATGGTGCCATCGAGGTCCAGTTCTTCCGCGGCACCTTCCCGCGCGAAACGGCGCAGGCGTCGCAGCGCCATTTTCAGGTTGCGCGTGCCGAGCTCGACGCCATCGTCGAAGTTGCGATAGTCGCGCTCATCCCACACCTTGACCGCGCGCCGGTGACGGGAACTGGCCTGGCCGATGCGTACTCCTTCCGGGTTGTATCCCTGGTTGCCGAAAGGCGATGTGCCGGCGGTGCCGATCCACTTGTTGCCGCCTTCGTGCCGTTCACGCTGCTCGGTCAGCCGCTGCCGCAGCGTCTCAAGGAGTTTGTGCCAGCCCCCCAGGCTTTCGAGGCGGCGTTTTTCCTCTTCGCTAAGCAGGTGCTCGGCGATCTGCTGCAACCATTCGGGCGGCAATTCCGCCATGATTTTCTCGAACAGCTTCTGCGCACCATCGAAGTGCTGCGCGAAGACACGATCGAAGCGGTCGAAATGCCGCTCGTCTTTCACCAGCGCCATGCGGGCGAGATAGTAGAAATCTTCGGGCGAGAGGCCGGCCAGGCGTGCTTCGAGCGCCTCGAGCAGCGACAGGAACTCGGGAAGCGTGACTGGAACGCCCCCGGCGCGCAGATCGGTGAAGAAGCGAATGAGCATCGGTAGTGCTAGAGACCTTGCGCCGCAGCCGCTTCTCTCTGCAGCAGAGTCGCGCGAACGCTGGCGAGATGGTCGTCCTGGGTTTGATCGAAGACCGCTCTTTGGTGGCTGGTCAGTATTTGCCCCGCACGCTCACGCAAACGTGCGCTGTACTGGGTGATCGACTCGATCTGCTGCGCGGCGGTGGTGTAGGTGTTCGGGTAATACGTCATTCCAGCCAGGGTTCCCTCTCCATTGACCTCCCCGCCCTGCTGAATTGCTTCGCGATGCAAGCGCGCGCGCTCGTCGGCGAACGCGGCAACCATTTGCTCCATCTGGTCATTGGACATCGCATGCGCGGCGGGGAGCAGCGTGCGAAAGCGATTCACTTCATTTCGCTCCCCGATCGTCTGCTGGTATGTCTGGTAGCGCCCGAACTTATCAGTACCCAATAACGCGGCCAGCTCCTGAGTTCGTGTGAGCTCATCCGGATCGCCCTGTCGAAAATCGCATCCTTTAGTGGTCTGGCAGCGAAGCATCGTGGCTTGCCTCGCGACCATCTGTTCGGCAAGCAGGTCCAGCAAACGGTCGCTGTCGTCGGCTCTCAACCCCAGGAGTTCCATGAGACCAGGATTCGACATGCGCAACGAGGCCCGCGTGGCCCTGAATGCATCCGCGCGAGCATCAGGATTGTCGAGCCAGCGCAGGTAGCCTTTTGCATCCAGCATTGGTGGTCCCTTGAACTGCGCTTGCCGTTCATCCTGCCGCGCAGCCGTGGAAGCTTGCGGGGGATTCTCGGGACTTACGGCACCTTCGGGCAGGTGGGCACGTGAATCCAATGGCAGGGAAGGCGTGCTTTCTGACGCCACCGGGGTTGTTCGCTGCCGTTCGATGTCCAGTTGCCGCGCAAGATAGGCCGTGGATGCCGCGAATACCGACGTAGTCACCCCGAGCACGACGACTAGTTTGTTCATTTCAAACGCTGCGGAGTCAGCGCCCCGCGCGGCGGTTGAGGAACACGAGTTGCTCAAACAGGTGCACGTCCTGCTCGTTCTTGAGCAGCGCGCCGTGTAACACGGGGATCATTTTCTTCGGGTCGTTGCTGCGCAGCGTTTCGGGCGCGATGTCTTCGGCGAGAAGTAATTTGATCCAGTCGAGCAGCTCTGAGGTGGAAGGTTTCTTGCGCAATCCGGGGGTCTCGCGCACTTCGAAGAATGACGTGAGCGCTTCGCGCAACAGCGCCGGCTTCAATCCGGGGTAATGCACGCGCACGATCTTCTCCATCGTCTCCGCGTCGGGGAAGCGTATGTAGTGGAAGAAGCAGCGTCGCAGGAACGCGTCCGGCAGTTCCTTTTCGTTGTTGCTGGTGATGAGGATGATCGGCCGGTGCCGCGCCTTCACCAGCTCGCGCGTCTCGTGCACGAAAAATTCCATGCGATCGAGCTCACGCAGCAGGTCGTTGGGGAACTCGATGTCGGCCTTGTCGATTTCGTCGATGAGCATCACGGGCTGCACCGTCGACTCGAACGCCTCCCACAGACTGCCCTTCATGATGTAGTTGCGGATGTCGCGCACTTTTTCATCGCCCAGCTGCGAATCGCGCAGGCGGGACACGGCGTCGTATTCATACAGGCCGTGGTGCGCCTTGCTGGTGGACTTGATGTGCCACTCATACAGCGGCCGCTTGAGGGCGGTGGCGATCTCCGCGGCGAGCTGCGTCTTGCCCGTGCCGGGTTCGCCCTTGATGAGCAGCGGCCTGCCGAGAGTGACCGCCGCGTTGACCGCCATCATGAGGTCGGGCGTCGCGACGTAACTTTCGGTGCCGGTGAAGCGTGCTTCGGTCATGCCCGCGAGCTTATGCCGTGCCGGGTGGCGGTGGCCACCCGGCCGGCGCTGGAAAATCGCTCAGTGCGCCAAATCGAATTTCACCTTGAACCGCATTGAAGCCACCCGCGGGTTCTCGTTCACGAATGTCGCCTTGTATGCGACTTGCAGCGCCGCGTCGGCAAAACCGAATCTGGGGTCGGCCGGCAGCACTTCCAGCACCCGGGCATCCACCACTTGCCCGGACGGGTCCACGTCGACCTCGACCACGGCATTGCCGGACACTTTCTCGTGTTTGGCGACCGCGGGATAGTAGTTGTCAGGATCTACGCTAGCTTTGAGACGCACCGGGAGCACCGGCGCATGACTCGCAGGCGGGGGCGTGGCGACCGTCGCCGCAGGCTCCGCCGGCGGCGCGGCGCGCGTGGTCGCAGCAGCGAACACGACGACGGGGATGAGCAACGCGAATCCCGCGTAACGAGCGGCGCGCGACAGCGCGCGCGCGGGCGGGACGCGAGCGAGAAGGCGTTCGATGCGCTCGGGAACATTTGATTCTGCGACGGACATGGCAACGCTCCTGGAGTTGGGGTGACGGGCGAAATCGAGCAGCAGCGCGGCGTAGGCCACCGGATCGTGGCGAGCGCCAACGACCGCGTCGTCGCTGGTGGTTTCCGCCAGCGTTTCGAGGCGCCGCTGCAGCCACCACGCGAGCGGACTGAACCAGAAGATCGCGGTGTGGATCTGCGCCAGCCATGACCAGTACCCATCCCGAGAACGCACATGCGCGCGCTCGTGCTCAAGAATGGCGTCGAGCCTCTCCGCGGGCCACGCCTCCGCCCCCGCCGGCAGCAGCACGATCGTGCCAAAAGTCGCCGGACTGCGGACCTGCGCGCTGATGCGTACGTCGTCGGGTATCGTCATCGGCCGCGCCGCGCGGCTGACGCGCCACATGGCGGCGAGACCTGACACGAGGCGTACGAGCAGCAGCAGCGCGATGCCCAGGTAGATAGCCACGAGTGCGCGCGCGGTCAGCCAGGAGGTGGACGCCGTCGCCGTAGGCGCGTTCGTGCCGCCCTCAGCGGCCGCTGCGATCACCGGCAGGTCCAACGAAGTCGCGAAACTTGGCGCCAGACGCCAGTAGAGCAGCGCCGGCAAGGCCAGGCCCGCGATCAGGACCATTCGCCACACCAGAGCTTCGACGTGCGGGTTGCGCACCCGGGCGATTCGCATCGCGAGCCAGACGGCGGCGCCCAGAAGCAGCAGGCGCAACGCGCCGTTCACAAGGATTTCGAGCGTCATTTTTTTCTCCTCGTCACACCCTCGTCCGACTGCGCGAGAGCGATCTTCTCCGCGAGGCGCGTCAGCTCACGCCGGTCGAGGATGCGCGTATCGACGAGCCCGACGAGCACCTCTTCGAGCGAGCCGCTGCAGAAACGGTCGACGATTCGTTTCACCGCGCGCGCGGCGGCGCGGCCGCGCGTGTCCGCGGCCTCGTAGATGAAAGTGCGTTGATCCACCCGATGCGTGAGGTGGCCTTTGGCCTCGAGTCGTTTGAGCACCGTGCGTACCGTCGACTCCTTGAGCGGACGCGACAGCGCCTTCTGCACCGCGTCCGCAGTGGAGGGACCGCGGTCCCACACGAGCTGCAGGACTTCACGTTCGAGATCGCCCAAGTCGGAAACGTTGTGTGACATTTCGTTGCTACTCGTTGTACTGCTACACAGCGTAGCACTACAGGGATGCGCACTGCCAGCACTTTATTACCGGGTTGGAGTCAGGGCGTGAGCGTAAGCCGGTGCGCCGCGGTGCCCGGCAGAAATGGTGTCGGCTTTCCTTCGGCCCAATCCTGGAAGCCGCTGCGATAAAACGGCGACAGCGGAAGCCCGGAAGGCCCACCAGGTAGCTGGAGGTATCCGTCCCGTTCCCGCCCGGGCGAAACCGCGAAGCGTTCCGACGCGCCGAATTCCCCGATCTGCACGCGAGGCATGTGTTGGTCGCCGGCGAGCGCCCGCGTGGGCATGTCCAGCAGCTTGGGGAGGAAGGGCAACGCGCCCGACAGCGGATGGCGGACCGAGACCGGCTCCCGCTTCCCGTATTCGCAGGAGGCGAGACTGCCGCAACCCTCGATCAGCTCAGCGATCGCGGCGTCGAGGCGCTGCAATAGAAAGGCGCGCCATTCCCCACCGCCCGGCGGCGGTACTGCCGAGGGTCGCACGTTGACCAACCGCCAGCCGGCGGCCTCGAATTGCCCTGGCCGGCGCACGGTGGGTTTGTCACCTAACAACCCGGTGGCGAGGCTGTGCCACATGGCATCCAGTGCGTTACCGCGAAACGTGCGCACCAGGCGGTAGCCGACGGCCTCGGCAGAGGCCTGCGCCGCGCCGTCGCTGACCAGCCCGCGAAACTCGCGCCGCAGCGGGGCATCATGCATCGCCTCTTCGTCGATGAGCGACAGCAGCAGGTCGCGCCAGCGCGCCAGGAACAACGCGCGTGAATCGAGCTGAATGGCCAGCATGTCGGCCTCGGTCGCCTGATGCGGCAGGCTCAATAGTCCGTCGCGGATCTGGCGCGCACGCGCGCCGATGTCGTAACCACCGGCACCGACGTCGACTTCGTCATCGCCGAGCAGCGTTTCAAGCGGACCTGTGACGACCCGTTGATTCGCGGTCCACAGGCGGCCCACGGGCGGATCGGCGATGCGCGGATGATCGACGCCATCGAGGTACTCGAGCGGACCGAACAACCGGCCGGGACCTTTGCCCGCGGGCACCCGGCCTAACAATGTCCAGGCGATGCGGCCGCGCGAATCGCCGATGACCATGTTCTGGCCGGGAATTCCGACGCCCGGCGCCAGCGCCAGCACGTCATCGATACTCCGGGCGCCCTCGAGGCTGAGCAGGCCGAAGTTGGTGGCCTCGGGACGGGTCGCGAGCCAGGCCGCCTGCAGGCACTCACCACTGGCCTCATCGCCGGCAAAATCCTCACCGTCGAGCACCACACCTTCGCCCACGTCGCGGAAGGTGACTTCGTGCGTCTGCCCGCCCTTCACCGTGATGCGCTCGCGGCGCACGCGATACTCCGCGCTGGTGCACTTGCCCCAACGCGCATCCGCGAAGTCGCCATAACTGTTGGTGAAACCCCAGGCCACCTGGCCGTTGGAGCCGGCCGCCACCGCGGGCGTGCCTGGCAGCGTGACACCGGTTATATCCACGGCAGGTTCGCCGGTCACGCGCAGCCGCGCCGGATACCAGACTGCCGGCACGCCGAGATCCAGATGCATGTCGTTGGCGATCAGTGCCACGCCGGACCGGGTGTGCACACCGGCTACCGCCCAGTTGTTGCTGCCGGGTGCCACTGGTTCATCGCCGCCGCCGTCGGCCGCGCCGGTAAAGCGCAGTTGCGCGGGAAACGACCGCGTGAGCACACGGGCCGCATCCGTACACGCCGCCTGCACGCAGCGCGAATCGGCGGAATAGTTAGGCGTGTCCCAGTCCGAGTGCCCGGCGTAGACGAATGCGATGAGATCGTGCGCGGCCTCTGCGTCGCTGCGCGCGGCCGACGCGCGCTCCAGGCGCCGACGCGAAAGCTCGTCGCGCAAGGTGCCGTATTGCAACTGCCACCACATGGAGTGCACCACCAGCACCGAATCTTCCGGTAACCACTCCCTCGGCTCCTCGCGCAGCAGCAGGTATTCCCAGGGACGCGCCCGAAGCTGCGCCAGGCCCGCGTTCACTCCGCTCGAGTAGGCGTCGACGACGGCGCGCTCGGGCGCAGGCGTAGCATCGATGACCCGGCGCGCGACCGCGCGGAAGCCGAATCGACGCGTGCGCTGGTCCTGCTTGAGCGCTACGGCGCCGAACAACTCCGACAACTCGCCCGCCGCGAGTCGGCGCGACAGGTCCATCTGGAAGAACCGGTCCTGCGCGTGCGCATAACCCAGAGCGAATGAGAGATCCGTGCGCGTGGCGGCGCTGAGCACCGGGATGCCGCGCGCGTCGCGTTCGATGGTGACTTCGCCACCGAGAGCCGGCGCACTCACCGTCCCGTCGATCTGTGGAAGGCTCTGGCGCATGGCCCACCAGGCGGTTCCAGCGGCAACAGCGACGCAGACCACGATGAAACTCAAGGTCCATCGCAGCCAGCGCAGCCATTTCATGAGACTGGTCAGTCCTTCGGAACGCGAAGGATGGTCAGAGCGTTGGTGCCGCCGGTGATGCCGGTGAGCTCGCCCTTGGTGACGATGATGAGTTCACCTTTTTCCACCAGTTCGAGTTGCAGCATCATCGTGAGAATGGCCTTGAACAGCTCGTTGGTGCGCACTTCCGGAATGTCGAAGGGCACGGGAAACACGCCGCGATACAGCGTGACGCGGCGGCGCGTGGACTCATGGCGAGTGAACGCATAGATAGGGATGTCCGAGCGGGCGCGCGACATCCACAGCGGCGTGGTGCCGGACTCGGTCAACGCTACGATGGCGCGAACCTTCATGTGATTGGAGGTGTACATCACCGCCATCGCGATCGCTTCTTCCGTGCGATCGACGATTCCCTCGGCACGGTGCCGCATGCGGTTGTGCGTGATCTCGTATTTCTCGGCGCCGGCAATGACTTCTTCCATGGCCTGGATGGCCTTGACCGGGTGTTTGCCGACGGCGCTCTCCGCCGAGAGCATCACCGCGTCGGTGCCGTCCATCACGGCATTGGCGACGTCCGAGACTTCGGCGCGAGTAGGCACCGGGCTCGTGATCATGGATTCCATCATCTGCGTGGCCGTGATCACGACTTTATTGCGCGTGCGCGATTCGTGAATGATGGTCTTCTGCAGACCGGTGATCGCCGCGTAGCCCATTTCGACGCCAAGGTCGCCACGCGCGACCATGACCACATCCGACGCGTCGATGATCTCGGTGAGGTTGCGGATAGCCTCGTGACGCTCGACCTTGGCGCACAGGTGCGCGTGACCGCCGGCGGCACGCACCAGATCACGCGCGAGGTTCATGTCCGCGGCGTCGCGCGGGAATGAAACGGCGACGTAGTCGACACCCTTGCTGCACGCGAACTTGATGTCCTCGCGATCCTTGTCGGTGAGCGCCGGCGCGGAGATGCCACCGCCCTTGAGATTCACGCCCTTGCGGTTAGACAGTTCGCCGCCCGCGATGACTTTCGTGTCGATGCGCGTGCCTGAAACCTGGGTGACCTCGAGCTCGATGAGTCCATCGTTCAGCAACAGGATGTTGCCGGCCCTCACGTCCTTCGGTAGATCCTTGTACGCGCAGCCGACGACTTGCTCATTGCCCGCGTTGGTATCGTGCGCGGTGTCGAGCGCGAATGCCTGGCCGTCCTTGAGGTCGATCTTCTTGTTAGCAAAGCTCTCGATGCGGATCTTGGGACCGCCCAGGTCCGCCAGGATGCCGACATACCGGCCGGCGCGACGAGCCGCCTCGTGCACGAGATCGATGCGGCGGCCGTGCTCTTCGTGTTTGCCGTGTGAAAAATTCACCCGCGCGACATCGAGTCCGGCGCGGACCATTTCGGTCAGCACTTCGATCGAATCCGTAGACGGGCCTAAGGTCGCGACAATCTTGGTGCGCGAATGCATCTGGCGTTCTGGCATGGGCGCGCATTCTGCCATGTGTTTTGCGGGCTGGCGCATAATCGAAAGACGTAATTACAAATCGAGGGGCTATTCAATGATCAAGCGTTCCTGGTTGATCCTGGCTGCGGGGCTCGTTTTGGGTGCGACCCTGCAATTCACGCTTGCCGCTAGCGCAGAACCTGCGGGCAAAGTGTTCGAAATCCGCACGTATCACACGTTTCCGGGCCGCCTCGACGCCCTGCACAAGCGCTTTCGCGAACACACCCTCAAAATGTTCGAGAAACACGGCATGACGAATGTCGGGTACTGGGTTCCGCAGGACAGCCCGGCCCGGGAAACCACCCTGATCTACGTGATCTCGCACGCGAGCCGGGAGGCTGCCAAGGCCAACTGGGCGGCGTTTGTCGCGGATCCGGAATGGAAGAAGATCGCGGCGGACTCGCAGGTGGATGGCAAGATCATCGAACGCATCGAGTCCGTGTTCATGGACGCTACGGACTATTCGCCGTTGCGGTAGCAAGAATGGGGAGCGTCCCCTAACTAATTACCGTTGGCGCGAGACTCGAGCATGGCCACCGCCGGCAGCGTCTTGCCCTCGACGAACTCGAGGAACGCGCCGCCGCCCGTGCTGATGTACGAGATACCCTCTTCTACACCGTACTTCTCGATGGCCGCGAGGGTGTCGCCGCCCCCGGCCAGCGAAAACGCCGGACTTTTGGCAATCGACTGCGCGATGGTCTTGGTGCCTTCACCGAACTGATCGAACTCGAACACACCCACCGGGCCGTTCCAGACGATGGTGCCGGCGGTCTGCAGGATCGCTCCGAGACGATCGGCGGTGTCAGGACCAATGTCGAGAATCAGCTCATCGGGCCGTACGTCGTGAATGGTGCGCACGTCGGCGTGCGCGGTCGCCGCGAATTCCTTCGCCACCACCACATCCGTTGGCAACGGAATCTCCGCGCCACGCGCGCGCGCCTGATCCAGCAGCTTGCGCGCCATGTCGAGCATGTCCGCTTCGTGCAGCGACTTGCCCACGTTGATGCCGGTGGCCGCGAGGAACGTGTTGGCGATGCCGCCGCCCACGATCAGCTTGTCCACCTTGGCCAACAGGGATGCGAGCACCGTGAGCTTGGTCGACACTTTCGAGCCAGCAACGATAGCCACGAGTGGACGCGCCGGCTTCGCCAGCGCCCGCTCGAGCGCCTCGAGCTCACCGACCAGCAACGGACCGGCGCAGGCCACCTTGGCGAACTTGCCGACGCCGTGCGTCGACGCCTCGGCGCGATGCGAGGTGCCGAAGGCATCCATCACGTAGACGTCGCACAGCGACGCCATCTGCTTCGCGAGATCATCCTTGTCCTTCTTCTCGCCCTTGTTGAAGCGCACGTTTTCGAGCAGCACCGCCGTACCCGCTGGGCAATCGACGCCCGCGAGCCAGTCTTTCTTGAGGGGCACTGGCATGCCTAACAACTCAGACAGGCGCGCGGCGACGGGAGCGAGCGAGAATTCGTCCGCGTAAACGCCCTCTTCCGGCCGGCCGAGGTGCGAGCAGATGAACACCTTCGCGCCTTTCTCGAGCGCCAGCTTGATGGTCGGGAGCGACGCGCGGATGCGCGCATCGCTCGTGACCCGGCCACCTTCGATAGGAACGTTCAGATCTTCGCGAATGAGGACCCGCTTGCCAGCAAGGTCCTGGTCCGCCATGCGCAACACTTTCATCGCGTCAGCCTCAGGAGGCTTTGGACCAGGCGATGGTGGTGTCCAGCATGCGGTTCGAGAAGCCCCACTCGTTGTCGTACCAGGAGCAGACCTTGACCAACGTGCCTTCGCTCACGCGCGTCAGCGTGGCGTCGTAGGTGGACGAAGCCGGATCGTGGTTGTAGTCGACCGAGACGAGCTGTTTTTCGGTGTACGCGAGTACGCCCTTCATCGCGCCGTCGGCTGCTTCCTTCACGACCTTGTTGATCTCTTCAACAGTGGTCGCGCGCTTGGCGACAAACGAGAGGTCGACCAGCGAAACGTTGATGGTCGGGATGCGGATCGCGAAGCCATCGAGCTTGCCTTTGAGTTCCGGCAATACCAGGCCGACCGCGGCGGCCGCTCCTGTTTTGGCCGGGATCATCGACATCGTGGCGGAGCGCGCACGGCGAATGTCCTCGTGATAGACGTCGGTCAGACGCTGGTCGTTGGTGTAGGCGTGGATGGTCGTCATCAAACCACTGACGATGCCGATCTTGTCGTTCAGAACCTTCGCGAGCGGCGCGAGGCAGTTGGTGGTGCACGACGCGTTGGAGATGACCGTGTGCGTGCTCTTGAGCACGTTGTGGTTCACGCCGTAGACAACCGTCGCGTCCACGTCCTTGCCACCCGGGGCCGAAATGATGACCTTCCTCGCGCCGCCGGCCAGGTGCTTGCCCGCATCCGCCTTGGTGGTGAAGAAGCCGGTGGACTCGAATACGTATTCGGCTCCGACCGAGGCCCAGTCGATCTTGGCGGGGTCGCGCTGCGCGAACACTTTGATCTTGTCACCGTTGACGACGATGGAGTCGCCTTCCACGCCCACCGTGCCGGGGAATTTTCCGTGCGCGGTGTCGTACTGCGTGAGGTGCGCATTGGTCTGCGCATCGCCAAGGTCATTGACCGCGACGATCTGGATTTCGTTGGTGCGCTTCGCTTCATAGAGCGCGCGCAGAATGTTGCGGCCGATGCGTCCGTAACCGTTGATACCTACTTTGATTGCCATCTGTCCCAATCCCCTTGCGTTGAAATCGAAAAAATCAGGAAAGCATCTGTTCCAACTGCGCCTTGAGATCGGCAGCAGTCAGACCAAAGTGCTTGAAAAGATCCGGGCCTTTGCCCGAGGCACCGAAGCTCTCGATGCCCATCACGCGGCCCTGTGAGCCGACATAGCGCCACCAAGACTGCGGCGAGCCCGCCTCGACGGCGAGACGGCGGGTGCACGAGGCCGGCAGAACGCTTTCGCGATACGGTGCCGGTTGCGCGTCGAAGGCTTCGCAGCACGGCATGGACACCAGGCGCACGCGTTTGCCCGCGGCCTGCAGTTCCTTGACGGCTTCGGCCGCGAACCCGACTTCCGAGCCGGTGGCGATCACGATGGCGTCGGGCGGCCCATTGCTGTCGATCAGCACATAGCCGCCCTTGCGCAGGGCAACCAACTGCTCTGGCGTGCGCGGCTGCTGGGTGAGGCCCTGGCGCGTGAAGATGAGCGCCGTCGGACCATTCTTGCGCTCGAGCGCGGACGTCCAGGCGACAGCCGACTCCACCGCATCGCAGGGGCGCCACAGGTGCAGGTTGGGCATCGCGCGCAGGGAGGCGAGGTGCTCGACCGGCTGGTGCGTCGGACCGTCTTCGCCGAGACCGATGGAATCGTGCGTGTAAACCAGTGTGGTCGGGCAATGCATGATCGCCGCGACTCGCACTGCATTACGCGCATAGTCGGAGAACACCAGGAACGTGCCGCCATAAGGGCGGAAGCCGCCGTGCACGGTGAGGCCGTTCATGATGGCCGTCATGCCGAATTCGCGCACGCCGTAGTAAACGTAGTTGCCCTTGAAGTTTTCGGTGGTCAGATCCACCGAATCCTTGCGCTTGGTGTTCACCGAGCCGGTGAGGTCGGCCGAGCCGCCCAGCATCTCCGGCATCTTGGGCCCGAGCACGTTGAGCACGAGCTGCGAGGAGGCACGCGTGGCCTGCGAACCCGTGACAGCCGAGGCCGCGGCAATGGCCGATTGCACGATCTCCGCCCAATCCGTGGGCAGGTCGCCCTTCATGCGGCGCTCGAACTCCGCGCCTTCCGTCGGGAATTCACGCTTGTAGCGGCGCCAAACGCGCAGCCATTTTTTCTCGGCGGTGGTGCCCGCCTCGCGATGGTCCCAGGCGGCGCGGATGTCGTCCGGAATTTCGAACGGCGGCGATTCCCAGCCGAGCGTCTGGCGCGCATTCGCGACTTCATCCGGGCCCAGCGCTTCGCCATGCGCCGACTTGGTGCCCTGCTTGTTAGGAGCCCCCCAACCAATCACTGTCTTGCAGCAGATGATGGACGGCTGATCCTTGCGGTTCTTCGCCTTCTTGATGGCGGCAGCGACTGCATCGGCATCGTGGCCGTCGACGTTCTTCACGACATGCCAGCCATAGGCCTCGAAGCGCTTCGGCGTGTCTTCGGTGAACCAGCCCGCCACCTTGCCGTCGATCGAGATGCCGTTGTCGTCGTAAAACACGATGAGCTTGCCAAGCTTCAGGTGCCCGGCGAGCGACGCCGCTTCATGCGAAACGCCTTCCATGAGGCAGCCATCGCCGACGAAGCAATAAGTGTGGTGATCAACGATGGCGGCGCCGTCGCGGTTGTATTGCTCAGCCAATAGTTTTTCAGCGAGCGCCATGCCCACGGCGTTGGCGAAACCCTGACCCAGCGGGCCGGTCGTTGTTTCGATGCCGATCTCGAGATCGCGCTCCGGATGTCCCGCGGTCACTGCACCGAGCTGACGGAATTTCTTCAGCTGATCGATCGGCAGCGGATAGCCGGTGAGATGCAGCAGGGAGTACAGCAGCATCGAGCCGTGACCGTTCGACAGCACGAAGCGATCGCGATTCCACCATTTCGGGTTGGCCGGGTTGTGCTTGAGCACATCGCGCCAAAGCACCTCGGCAATATCGGCCATGCCCATGGGCGCGCCGGGATGTCCGGAATTCGCGGCCTGAACGGCATCCATGGAGAGCGCACGAATGGCATTGGCCAGGGCGCGGCGGGTGGGGATCATGGCTGGGGTATCCATAAAGGGCGCGCATTGTCCGACAGGCGGGCTGGCGGGGGCAACCGAAACCGGAGAAATGGGGACAGTCCCCATTTCCTAGCAAATGGGGCCAGACCTCGGGACAAAATGTCCTGGGGACATCGCGTCATGGCGAGTGAACTGGTCGATTCTGGCCCGGGAAGGAAAACGGGGAGTGTCCCCACTTCTTTTCCGCGTTTCTGCCCGTCCGCCGGCCGTCCCGGTTACTTCCTGCCTAAGCGCGCTCCGCAAGCACTATCCACTTGTCGGAAAGCAAAGGCGCCGACACGCGAATCACCTTGCGGATCGCGAACCCGGCATCGGAAAACTCTTTCCCGAGTTCCCTGCGCGATACTCGCGACAACGGCGGACGGCCGATTCCCAGCCTTCCGAACGTGTGGGTGAGCGCGTAGCGAAACGAATAGCAGTGGCGGTAGTCGATGATGACCCAGCGCCGGGACACGCGATGGAACTCACGCAGCATGCGCACGCGCGTTTCCGGGTCGACGTGCATCATGAAGCGGATGCTCACGACGCAGTCGAGTGAATCGTTGCGCAGCGGCAGGTGTTCGGCGTTGGCCTGCACATAACCGCGGATCGCCTGCGGCTGCCCACCCGCCTTGTTTTCCTTTTCGAGGGACGCGGCCTTGTGAAGCATCTCGTGAGAGATGTCGCTGCCGACGATTTCGAACCCTTCGCGCGCGAGCGCACCGGTGAACCTTCCGGTGCCGCAGGGCAGATCGAGAATGGTTCGGACGCCGGTTGCCTCGCGCAGCGCCCGGGTGATGGCGGCCCACTTGCGGCGATTCCGCTTCTGGCGCTCGGGTGAACTGAAGCGGTGGAAGTCGTAGTCCTCGGCCACCGATGAGCTGCGATAAAACTCGCGCTTGTAGTTGTAGCCGCCATCTTGCGGCCGACTTGGATCACTCTTGCCAGGTCGTTTCATAAGTGCCGACACTTTAGCGCGGGACCGGGTGGGGAATCTCGGGAGAGCAATTGTGTCAGTCCCTTATGCACCGCAAGCCGACTGCGATTTACCATTGTTTTGATAGCGGTTACAGCTTCGGAAAGTCGCTATATGCCGACTCCGCTTCACATTATCCGGGGGTGGTTTGCGACCTGGTTCACCACGTTACAGTGCCGTGAAGCGTGACGTGACGTGCATCACCGGCCCCTTCCCGGCATGTTTGTAGAGTTCGTTCGAATGAGCGCAATCAGAGTCATCCAGTTCACCGACCCCCATCTATTCGGCGACCTCGCGGGTACGCTGCGTGGAGTGAACACCTACGAAACGCTGGAACGCACGCTCAGCGATGCGTCGGGTCATATCGCCACTTGCG
Organism: Steroidobacteraceae bacterium; assembly: GCA_035760205.1. Classification (GTDB taxonomy): domain Bacteria; phylum Pseudomonadota; class Gammaproteobacteria; order Steroidobacterales; family Steroidobacteraceae; genus CADEED01. The sequence continues at coordinate 36,699 of DASTTJ010000109.1, forward strand.
ATGTCATCCTGGTCACCGGCGACCTCGTGCAGGACGACGCCGGCGGCTATGAACACTTCCGTCGCCTGTTCGCGCGCTTCGGCAAGCCGGTGTTGTGTATCCCCGGCAATCACGATTTTGTCCCGCAAATGCGCGAAGCGCTCGCGGGCCGCCCGTTCGATCTCGACGGCCCCGCCGACATTGGCGCCTGGCGCATCGTGCTGCTCGATAGCGTCGTTCCCGAACAGGCCGGTGGCCGCATCTCCGTCGAAATGCTGACCAAGCTCGATGAAGAGCTCGGCCGCGCGCGCCAGCGCCACGCCATGGTCTGCCTGCATCACCATCCCATCGCCATGCACAGTCGCTGGCTCGACAGCGTCGGCTTGTCCAACGCAGACGAGTTCTGGTCGGTCATCGACAGTCATCCCCAGGTGCGTGCGGTGGTTTGGGGACATGTGCACCAGAATTACGAAGGCGTGCGTCGCGGCGTGCGCCTGTTCGCCACTCCGTCCACGTGCGCGCAGTTCCAGCCGCGCTCGGATCAATTCGTGATCGACAATCAGCCGCCGGCCTATCGGCTGCTCACGCTTCACTCCAACGGCGCCATCGACACTGGCGTGCACTCCCTGACTGCCGCAGAATCCGCGGCATGATTTTCCCTCAAGCGATGACCCGAGGCCTCGCTCGCGGCCTCGCGGGTGTGCTGTTGCTCGCGTTTGGCGCGCCGGCGGCGCAGGCGCGCGGCGAAGCTTCCGTATGGTCGATGAAGGGCGAGCGCAACACCGTCTACCTGGCCGGCTCGGTACATGCGCTGCCAGAGGGCAATTCGCAGTTTCCTGAACCGCTCGACCGCGCCTACCGCGAAGCGGAAGTCATCGTGCTGGAAGTCGACCTCGAGGAAATGAATCCGCTCGACGCGGTGGAGTTCATCACCACGAACGGCACCTTGCCCGCCGACAAGACGCTGAAGGATGTGGTGGGCGAAAAGTCCTACGAACGCATCCGCGCACTCGCGACTTCGCTCGAGGTGCCCGAGATCGTCATCGCCAAGCTCGAGCCCTGGGCGGCCGCCCTGATACTCACGCAGTACGCCCTCACCAAGACCGGCTTCGACGCAAATCTCGGCATCGACATGCAGATCACCGAGCGGGCGCGCGTCGATGGCAAACCCGTCGAGGGGCTGGAAACCGTCATCGATCAGCTCAGCGTATTCGACGACCGCAGCTTCGAGGAGCAAACCCGCTTCCTGCTCGATTCCGCCGACGACGCGCCGAATCTCAAGTCAGATCTGCAGAAGCTCATCGCCGCGTGGCGCAGCGGCGACCTGCGCGCCCTCGAGAAAGAATTCATCCACGAGCGCGCAAAGTCTCCCGAGCTCTACGACGCCTTGCTCGGCGTGCGCAATCGCAAGTGGCTTCCGAAAATCGAAGCGTTGCTCAAGGAAGAGCGCGACTACCTCGTGGTGGTCGGCGCGCTGCATTTTGTCGGCCGCGACGGCCTGCTTGCACTCCTGAGGAGTAACGGCCACAAAGCCACGGCGCTTCCGGCCGCCAAGACGCCGCACTGACCCGCGATCAGTGCGCGCTTTCGCAATCTTCATAGGACTGATTGTTCTGGGACTGGCCGGCATTGCCTTCCTGGGCTACCCGGCCTGGTTGTCGATATCGCCGTTGCTGGACAACCCCAAGTTTCACCGCGTCTCCAGCCGCGTCGGCATGCTGCTGCTGACGATCGGCTTCATTCTCGTGGTGCGCTGGCTCGGGATGGCCGACAGGAAAAGCCTGGGCTTCGGCCTGCCTTTCTGGAAGTTCGCAGGCGAAGTCGGCAAAGCCCTGGCTCTAGGGATCGTGCTGATGATGCCGGCGCTGATCACGATGCTCGTGCTCGACATGCGCGAGCTGGTGGGTGAGCCGCTGAGCATGGTGCAGTGGGTACGCCTGGCACTGGGCGCCATCATCACCGGCCTCACGGTCGCGCTCATCGAAGAAACTTTCCTGCGCGGCGCCATGCAGTTCGCCATCACGCGCGAATCGGGCACAAGGATCGCCATCGCGCTCACGTCGCTGGTGTATGCGGCCACGCATTTCCTCGGGCGGTACCGCGTCCCGGCGGCCGAAGTCGACGCGGGCAGCGGCATCGACATGGTCGCCTTCGCGCTGGCGGGTTTCACGCGGCCGCTCGAGTTCATCGACGCGTTTCTGTGCCTGACCGCGGTCGGCGTATTGCTCGGCATGGCACGCGCCTACACGGGGAACATCGCAGCATCAGTCGGGTTGCACGCGGGGTGGGTCGCGGTGATCTACGTGGTGCGTGAAACCTCGCAGCGCGAAGAAGGCGGACCGCTCCGCTGGATGCTCAGCGATTTCGACGGCTTCATCGGCTGGATGGTGCTCGCCTGGACCATCATGATCGGCGTGGCGCTGTACTTCTGGGTGAATTCGGGGCACTCCCCGTTTCCCCGCGAAGCGGGCAAAAGGGGCCGCACCGTCTGAGGTGCGGCCCCTTTTGCAAGGAAACGGGGAGTGTCCCCATTTCCGATTGCCTACTCGGGCACGGGCACGACGGTCAGCAGCGTATCGAGTCGTTCGATCGGATCGTCGAGCTCGAGCAACGCCTGCTTGTCGGCCAATTCGATGGGCAGCAATTCGGTGAGGCGCGCACTGACCCAGCCGGCGTCATCGAATTTCTTCTCGACGTGTTCGTAATGCTCGGCCAGGTCCTCGAGTGCGCGCCGCACGGTCGTCGCCAGGTGCCCATAACGCTCCGGCAACGCAATTTCGCTCTCGGCCGGCAGCCACGAGACTTCGCCCATGTTGAG